>JBAUEV010000213.1:0-4274 GCA_049678805.1 Gammaproteobacteria bacterium | reverse complement strand
AGTATGGCTACCGCTGATGGTCTGGGTCATTTTTCCGAAGAAATAATGAATGATAGCACTGCAATCGTAAGCTTTCATGCTTGTGAAGAATTTGTCAATGTAACTAAAAGCAGAAAAGGTAAATTGTCTGCTTCAGAGCTTCCCAAAATAATTAAGGAAATAGGCGAGCATTCTAAACAATCGAGATTGTCTTATGGCACTGTTGGTCAAGTTTACGACTCAAAATCTTCACTTATAGCAGCAACCGCTACACGCACTGAAGATGGCTTAAAAGGTGCGTTGGCCAATGCAGGGGATGGGGTGATGATCGTCGTAGATCATAAAACCAAAACCGTCAAACAAGTGCTTAATGCTCGCAACTACAAGCGTCCAGAAATACGTGCTGTTAGCTATAACCCCACAGCAGTGCAAGATTTAACTGAGGAAACTCTTGCTCAAGTGGAAAATACAGAAATGATTGATATAGCTGAAGATGATATTGTTATACAAATGACAGATGGCGCATGGAGTGAACTCAATTTTACAACTGAAGAAAAAGGCGAATATCGAGAATCAAAACTCGACACATCTGCCATCAATAAGTTGCTTGAAGAAATACTTAGCGATGAAACCTCCGAAAATGGTTCGACATATGTTTCTGCTTATCAGCTTGCCGATAAGATGTTAACCCATGTTTCAAGCAACACATTAAAAGCAAGGGCAGATTTTGCTAATTTATATATCACTCTACAACCATATATCACCGCAGCTGAGAAGCGCGTTTTTGAAATAAGCACTGAAGCAGAGTTTAAAGCCTACAATTTATCTGTATGGTTAGACGAAATTGAAAAAGAAAATCCAGGAATTGTTGAGCAATTAAAAAATCTTTTGTTAAATCCTCATCATGATGGAAGATTTTTTTATCCCGAAACGCCCCTAAAATTTATTATCAACCATTTGGAGTACCAATCTTTTGGTGATTGCACTACTATCGCTGTAATGCGTGTGCCTAATTATAAAGTTGAATTAGTGCGGGCGCTTATTCAGAATCCCCAGAAAGGGGAAACTCTATTGCCTCGCATAGTGCAAGCTATTCCTCCTAAGGAAGAACTTGATTATGTAATAAGTAGGCTAAAAAATGAATCTCATATCGAACGTCCTGATCCTGACTCCTTAACGCTTAAAGATGTAAAGGGTAGTCGGTGCAATGATATAAACAAAAACTTGCAACTCACTTATACGCCAGAAGAATGTGAAGTCATAAAAAAAATCATTATATCTTCCCATATAATCTCTGTTGCAATTACTGATCAACAGCCAAATAAAAGTGAGAGATTGGAGATATTTAAAAAAACTTTATTGCATCCGAATTTACCCATACAAGAAATGAGTATATTATTTGACGCATTCAAGTCGAACGAAAGGCTGAATACTCACACGAATCCTTTTAGAGACACTTTCTTTGGAATAAAGAATACGGCTTCTTGGCGTGACACTTGGAAAGAGCTTAGAGATACTGCTAAGCAAAAACTTTTTGATGCCGTTGATAAATTAACTGATACAAGAGATAAAATGGCGCTATTGAACTGGGCAGAAGAACAACCCTTGTTTTGTGAGCATCGCAATAATTCAATTTTATGCGGAGCCTGGGGCAGAACACAAGCAGTAAGAGATATTCAAGAAAAATTTGACCAAATAGAAAAAATGGCATCTGTCAGCTCCCCGAAAGCTGGTGGATAGTCATTTTAAGGGGATTGTCTTTTGTCGAAAAAAATGTACAAGCTGCAGAATTAGCTTTAAAATAGTGAAAATTCGTATTATAGATGTTATCAGAGTATGTCCATTACCCAGCAGCAAGTCGAACACGCATTAAAAAACTTTGTCGACCCCTATCTTAATTGTGACTGGCTTACTGCCAAGGCCGTATCGCGCATAGAAGTTACTGCGAATACCGTGGCATTTGACGTAGTATTGGGTTATCCAGCCAAGGGTTGCCAGCAAGCACTGTTAGCGGCCTGTAAAGCTAAACTAGCAGATCAGTTGAGCCTTGCGGCTGACCAAATCACTCTAAATCTTACCTGGCAAATTCAGCCGCACGCCGTAGCACCCGGCCTCAAAAGCATGGCTAATATCAAGAATATTATTGCTATAGCATCCGGTAAAGGTGGTGTAGGTAAATCAACCACGGCAGTGAATTTAGCATTAGCCTTGCAGCTGGACGGTGCACAAGTCGGTATTCTGGACGCCGATATTTACGGCCCTAATCAGCCACACATGTTAGGCGTTACGGAGCGTCCTACTTTAAAAGATGAAAAAGGTTTGATACCAGTAGTACGTTATGGTGTGCAATCTATGTCCATTGGTTATTTGATCGCAATTGAAACACCGATGGTGTGGCGTGGTCCTATGGCTACGCGTGCCTTGCAACAATTACTGTTCGATACCCAATGGCAAAATCTGGATTATTTAATTGTAGATTTGCCACCCGGTACAGGTGATATACAATTAACCTTATCGCAGAAAATTCCACTGAGTGGTGCAGTTATTATTACCACACCACAGGAAATTGCATTATTAGATGCACGTAAAGGCTTAGAAATGTTTCGCAAAGTACGTGTCCCGGTATTGGGCGTGGTGGAAAATATGAGCGATTATATTTGCAGCCATTGTGAACACCGCGAGGCTATTTTTGGTACAGGTGGTGCAGAACGCTTAGCAAAAGAATGTAATACTGAATTATTGGGACAATTGCCGTTGGCAATGCGAATTCGCATTGACGCCGATAACGGGTGCCCCACAGTTATTGCTGCACCAGAAAGTGAATTAGCGCAACGATATCGGCATATTGCTCGTTGCATGGCAGGGCGGTTGGCGCGACAAAGCCGGGATTTTATGCACAAATTCCCCACCATTGTGGTTGAACATAATTAGCTAGGAAAAATTGATGGCAATTAAATCTGATAAATGGATTCGCCAGATGGCGAAAGAGCATGGCATGATTGAGCCCTTTGTTGCTGAGCAAATTCGACATAATGGTTCTGATCGAATTGTTTCCTATGGCACTTCGAGCTATGGCTATGATGTGCGTTGCGCTAAAGAATTTAAAATTTTTACTAATATCAATTCAGCGATTGTAGACCCCAAAGCATTTGATGCGCGTAGTTTTGTCGAACAAGAAGGGGAATTTTGTATTATTCCACCGAATTCATTTGTATTAGCACGCACAGTGGAATATTTTCGCATTCCAAGAAAAGTATTAACTATTTGTTTAGGCAAATCTACTTATGCGCGTTGTGGGATTATTGTTAACGTAACACCGTTAGAACCGGAATGGGAAGGCCACGTTACCTTAGAGTTTTCCAACACCACTAATTTACCGGCAAAAATTTACGCCAACGAAGGGGTGGCACAAATGGTATTTTTTGAATCCGACGAAGTATGTGAAATTTCTTATAAAGATCGTGGCGGTAAATATCAAGGTCAAAAAGGCGTTACTTTGCCAAAAACTTGAGGCGCAGTCCGCCAGATACTAAAGAGAAAAGCTTGTTTTGCTCGTTTTTGGGCAGCCGAATAATTGCACTCTTTCTCGAAATTTTATTGAGTTGATCCAATATTTTTATCTTCTTCATTACCTTTAATTAACCGAGTTAGCTCTTCACAATAAATAATTTTTTTGTTTTTTATCTTAAAAAAGGCCATGTCTTTTATTTCTAATTTACTTCCATCATTTTTTACTAAATCTATTCGATAGATAGCAGCGACATGATCTCCTTCAGCCATTATCAAATCAAAGGTAGGCTTCATGGATTTTACTAATTTTTTTATGTGTTTTTGATGGGCTACCCACTGCTCATAATTAAAAGTATTACCATCGATAGGATTAATAAAATCTTTTGACACATATTTGCTGTAGTCCATTTTGGGATTTCTGTTCTCAAGCGCATAAACAACAGCATCTTTAACAAATTGCTTTTCTTCATCTGCCGTCATTGATTGAGCAGCGTAAGCCTTTGAAAGGGGGATCAATAAAGCGATTAATATTAAAAATATAACTTTCTGTAAACATTTCATTTTAAACTACCTTTAAAAATTATTGAAAAAGTTAATTTATTATTCTGGCTAACTTTCACACAGCTCTCGAGTAATAGTCTAACGTTAAAAACTCGTCATTGCGACCCCGAGCGCTAGCGAAGGGGGAAGCAATTGTAAGTTTAAGTTGTGGTATAAAATGCTGGAGAGAAAAGCCTCTGGCTGTTACCAACCAGAGGCACGGGCGTAGGCCACCGTGAAGCAAT
>JBAUEV010000212.1:0-1961 GCA_049678805.1 Gammaproteobacteria bacterium | reverse complement strand
GAGGAGCGAAGCGACGCGGCAATCCAGGTTTTGAAGATGGATTGCTTCGGCCAAAAAACGGCCTCGCAATGACGGCTTTTTTCATTGGTTTTCTGGATGCCGCGGACAAGCCGCGGCACGTAGGCGGGCTGAGCTGTTACCAGTGTATTAATATTACAAGTAACTATAGGTGATTTGATGTTAGCCAAATGTTCCGTTTTTATTGCAACCAGCTTGGATGGATTTATTGCAAGAAATGATGGTTCTATTGATTGGTTAATGAAGGCAAATACGCTTGCGCCACCCGGTGAAGATTGTGGATATAAATTGTTTATGTCAACAGTCGATGGGTTGGTGATGGGGAGACACTCTTTTGAAAAAGTCTTATCATTTGATCCATGGCCCTATGGCGATCTTCCAGTAGTAGTAATGAGTAGCCAATCCATCAAAATACCTGAACATTTAAAAACATCTGTTTCAATTTTTTCAGAAACACCGCTCGAGTTAGTTAAACGATTGACAAAGGAAGGGTATAAACACCTCTATATTGACGGAGGTATTACCATCCAGAGATTTATGGTTGATAATTTAATTAATGAGTTAACGATCACACTCATTCCAGTTTTGCTGGGCTCTGGTCGCGCATTGTTTGGGGCATTAGTGCAGGAATCGAACTCAATCATATTGAAACTAAATGTTTTGGCTGCGGTCTCGTGCAATTGAAATATAGTATTAATTCAACGGAAATAGTTTAACTATGACTAAACCCTCGAAACATGAACTCTTCAGTCTTATGAATGTTGGGACTGCAACTTATAAGGACTTACAATTACTCGGGATTGAATCAATTGATCGACTTGCTAATGCTTGCGCTGATGAATTGTATATTCGCTTACAGCAAATAACAGGCCAAGCCCAGGATCCCTGTGTATGGGATATTTTTGCTGCAGTGATTAACGAGGCACGCACTGGTAAAAAGCAGCCTTGGTGGGAATGGACAAAAGTTCGTAAAAAGAGGCAAGCAGAAGGAACTTTAACCTTCTAATAAAGAACATTTCTCAATAGACAATTTTATGTCAATAATTTAGGGAATTGCTATAACACCGAGCTGTTTTAAAAATGTGAATCGATCAAAGACTTGCCAATGACCTGAAATTTTACCTTCTGAAAAATAATAAATGGTAAGACCAGAAACATTAATATGTAATAATCTGAACTTCATATTACATCCTATGTCTAGTTAAATAAGAACTTGTCATGCCAGCGAAGGCTCATGAGTGTCCGGTAAATCGGTGTCCTATAATTTCCTCATAAATCTCATAGTACACGAGCCTATGAACCTTATATTTCGCAGTAAATCCAAGTACACAGTTGTTCTTATGTTCCCAAATGCGTTTTATTAAATAAGACGTTAATCCAATATACAACGTACTATTTTTCTGACTCGCGAGAATATATACATAACTTTCTTTCACTTGGACCCACCACAATCTATTTTGTGCTACGGTGGAATATAATGGACCCCGCGGTCGGTGCCGCGGGGATTCGAGTATTTTGCTGCTAGTGGTAAAATAAGGTTAATAAAGCATTTAAAAATTTTCTTATTTGGAAATACGCTATGGATACAGAGATTTGTGCCTTGCAAGACCTTGCTGCTCCGGATGGCGTATGCTTCGGCTGCGGCTCGAAGAATGCGAATGGCCTGCGGATTAAAAGCTATTGGGACACCGACAACATGCATGTCATAACGACACACATACCGGATGCGCATTACGTTGGTTGGCCGTCGCTCGTTTATGGTGGGCTTATCAGCTGTCTCGTCGACTGTCACTCTAACTGGACAACAATGGCATACTGATCTTGCAACGATTTTGTAGACACTAAGAACAGAGTTGTTGATGAAAATAACGTCGTTCAAATTCAGCAGGAGACAAATAGCCTAATGTTGAATGACGTCGCTGATTATTATAAAAAACCTCCAC
>JBAUEV010000211.1:0-5461 GCA_049678805.1 Gammaproteobacteria bacterium | reverse complement strand
GAGGAGCGAAGCGACGCGGCAATCCAGGTTTTGAAGATGGATTGCTTCGGCCAAAAAACGGCCTCGCAATGACGGCTTTTTTCATTGGTTTTCTGGATGCCGCGGACAAGCCGCGGCACGTAGGCGGTGAGGAGAAGTAGATGCCGCGAACAAGTCGGCGTTGTTGCATATTTCTTATAAATAATGTCGTGGGGTAAGAATGCCGTGTGGGTGTCGGTGGAAGACCGTAGAATACAGGGATGTATTCTACGACCGCAGGATGCAGTTTTGTCTGAAAACGACACCCACACGGCATTCCAAAAATAAGAAAATCTGCAACAACGCCGAACAAGTTGCGGCACGTAGGCAGTGAGAAGTAGTAAATGTGTTTGCCCTTGATGCAGTGTAAGCAGAATCAAGGAAAGTCTCTAAAAAGGTGTATGATAATGGATTTAAGAAAAACAGCTCTCTACCAAACCCATCAACTACGGCAGTTAGAACAACTCGCTGTAGCAAACTATCACCTACCTGAAACAGAACTGATGGAACGAGCCGGTGCTGCTGCTGTGCAACAATTGCGCGCTCATTGGCCAGAAGCGCAACATATCACGGTGGTATGTGGGCGTGGTAATAATGCAGGCGATGGCTACGTGGTTGCCCGTCTTGCTAAAGAACAAGGATTGCAAGTAACTGTTTGGCAAGTTGAAAAGTTGACTGAACAAAAAAATCTTGCTCAACAACAAGCAGAACGTTGTCAAGCAGCCGGTGTCGTCATCAAAACGTTTTCGACAGATCATTTCTCTGCAGGCGATGTGATCGTTGATGCGTTATTAGGTATCGGTTTGCATGGTGAAGTGCAGAATGTTTATCGTCAAGCCATTTCTACTCTTAATCGTGTGAAGGCACCGGTTTTAGCTTTGGATATCCCTTCCGGATTGGCTGCGGATACGGGTAGAGTAGCTGGTGAAGCCATTTATGCTACTTTTACTGTAACGTTTATCGCTTGGAAATTGGGATTGTTCATCGCTCAAGGTCCTGAATACTGTGGCGAGATAATATTGGAAGATTTAGGTTTACCGCAGGATGCTTATCATCAAGTCCCTGCTACCATTCATTTGCTAACAGATGCGGTACTTGCAGCGTATTTACCTAAGCGGCGAACCGATGCACATAAAGGCGATTTTGGGCATGTGTTAGTGATTGGCGGCGACTATGGCATGGCAGGTGCAGTGCGCATGACGGCTGAAGCTGCAGCGCGCACGGGGGCAGGCTTGGTAAGCGTGGCAACGCATGCTGACCATGTGGCAATTGTGAGTGGCAATCGCCCTGAGCTGATGTGCCATGCGGTTAATTCGCCTGAAACATTATTGCCTTTATTGGATAAAGCGAATGTTATTGCCATAGGTCCTGGTTTGGGACAAAGTGAATGGTCAAAACATTTATTGGCAGTCGTTCTTGATTTAGCAAAACCCAAAGTCATAGATGCCGATGCAATTAATTTACTGGCAAAAAATCCCACTCGACGCAACGATTGGATACTTACGCCACATCCCGGTGAAGCCGCGCGGCTATTGCAGACCAGTACGCAACAAATTCAGGCTGATCGGCTTACTGCAGTTCGCGCTTTGCAGCGGCGATACGGTGGTGTGGCGGTATTGAAAGGCGCAGGGACTATGATATGTGCGGGTGAAAATGAAATATATGTTTGTGCTGCTGGCAATCCTGGTATGGCGAGTGGTGGAATGGGAGATGTGCTTACGGGGATCATCGCTGGCTTATTAGCACAAGGGTTATCGTTATCACAGGCCGCTCAAGTTGGCGTTTATTTGCACGCGCGTGCAGGCGACGAAGCTGCACGTCATATGGGCGAACGTGGTTTACTTGCGCTTGATCTTATGCCGTATTTGTGGCATTTGGTTAATTGGAGATAATATCCCTATGACTCAAACGAGTATAGAAATACTAACCCGTGACGAGGCGGAGTTGCGCAAGGTAGGTGCTACCTTAGCGCATGCCTGTTTGCCGGGCACTATTGTATTTTTAGAAGGTGAACTGGGGGCGGGCAAAACCACTTTGGTGCGTGGTTTTTTAAACGCTTTAGGTCATCAAGACTCAGTCAAAAGCCCCACGTATGCCTTAGTTGAGCCTTATCATTTGCCTAAGCACGACATCTTTCATTTTGATTTATATCGTTTGCATAAACCAGAAACATTGGAAGAAATAGGAATTCGTGATTATATGACACCAACGGCCATTTTTTTAATCGAATGGCCAGACCGCGGCGTAGGAAAATTACCCACTTCCGATTTAATCTGCCAAATTGAATTTGATACAGTGGGAAGAAAAATATTTATCCAAGCAACAACTCCTAAGGGACAAACAGTGTTACAACAAATAGAGTTGCATAAACCCAACTTTTCTAAAAAAATCTAGAGCAAATGCCTCCATTCAGCAAGTAGCCTTGATGGAGTGTCAGGGCAAACGCATTTAAAACATGCCCAGTCGCCTACGTACAGCTCACTCCTTACCGTCTACGTGCCGCGGCTTGTCCGCGGCATCCAGAAAAAACCGTAGGAAAAAGCTGTCGTTGCCAAGCCGCCCTTCAGGCGACGTACTCGAAACCCCGCGGCATTAACGGCTGCGAGATAAAATAGATTGAAGGAGTGAAAACGGCAGTGGAAAATAGATCTGATTCAAAAAATGGACCCCGCGGTCGATGCCGCGGGGATTCGAGTATTTTTGCGATCGGTGCCGCGGAGATTCGAGTACATCGCCTGAAGGACACAGTCTGCAACAACGCTGGACAAGTGGTGGTACATAGGCAGTGAGTAGGAGTAAATGCGTTTGCCCTTGATGTAGCGTTAGCTATTAAAGTTGGAGGACGGGGCTATTAATCAAATAAAACAAAGATTCCTTGATTCCGCTAACGCTACATCGAGGCTACAATAGGGGTCTTTTGAACGCTTGAGATATTAAGCAATACTTATGAAACAACATTGGGGAAAAATTGGGAAACGCCTTAGCTTATGCCTACTGTTAATTTGGGCACCCTCGCTGGTCTTGGCTGCAAAGCCCATTGCCGTTGGCCTCACGGCAGCACAAACAATGGTCATTGCGGGTAACACACGTCTGGTATTTGAGCTAACGGCCCCCGTTTCCTATCACTTGTTCACCTTGGTAAATCCCGACCGTGTAGTGTTGGATTTACCGGGTGTAACTTCTCATACCTTCCATCTTACACCCGCTGCGCTTAGAAATACTCTGGTGCAGGAAGTACGCACTGCTTGGCATCCCCAACAAAATTTTCTGCGGATTGTGCTGGATTTGAGGCAACCCGTTACGCCGCAGGCATCCTTAACGCCCACGCATACCTATAAATATCAATTAATCGTAAACTTATTTCATCACAGTACAAAACAGTTAATGGAAAAACCTGTACTTAATCTAAGCCACAAAGTGGTACAACAAAATCCCTCCCCGTCCACAAAAGCACCCGATTTGCATCCTTTGATTATCGTCATTGATCCTGGCCATGGGGGCAAAGACCCTGGCGCTACTGGTTTAGGAGGGACGCATGAGAAAAATGTGGTGCTGGCGATCGCGCGTGATCTGCAATATGATTTAAATCAAATACCCGGCTTTCATGCAGTGTTAACTCGCAATGGTGATTATTACATTCCTTTGCGCGGCCGCTTGGCACTTGCGCGTAAAGATAAGCCAGCCATGTTTATTTCAATTCATGCCGATGCGTATAAAAATCATATCGAAACGGGTGCTTCAGTGTTCGCCTTGTCCGAGCGAGGAGCAACCAGCGAAGCTGCGCGTTGGTTAGCAGAAAAAGAAAATCGTTCAGAATTAATGGGCGGTGTAGACTTACATGTGGGTGATCCCACCTTGCGTTCGGTATTAATGGATTTAACTCAAACTCATACCATTGATGAAAGTTTACAAATGGGCGCTTCACTTTTGCAGCAGTTGAGCGCAGTAACACCTTTACGGCATAGCCAGGTTGAGCAAGCGGCATTTGTCGTGTTGAAATCGCCGGATATTCCTTCTTTATTGGTAGAAGTAGGCTTTCTTTCGACGCCCTCGCAAGAACGCAAATTACAAAATTTTTATTTTCAACAGAAAATTGCTCGCGTTTTGATGTTAGGCATTGGCCAGTACTTTAGCCAACATCTTTCGTAAAATGTTCTCTGCTTTTTCTTAGGAGTTCTTGAACATGCGCATTCATACGTTAGATCAACAAATAGCGCAACAAATTGCTGCGGGTGAAGTAGTAGAACGTCCAGCTTCCGTGGTGAAAGAATTATTAGAAAACAGTCTGGATGCGGGTGCCACGCAAATTACAATTGATCTGGAAAACGGTGGCGTTCAACTGATGCGCATTCGCGATAATGGTGTTGGAATTCACCCCGAAGATTTACCACTTGCTATACAACCTCATGCTACCAGTAAAATTTTCACCTTCGATGATTTACAACAAGTAAAATCCTTAGGTTTTCGTGGTGAGGCCTTGGCAAGCATTCGAGCGGTATCACGCTTAACAATTAGTTCGAGAATAGCAGAGCAAACATCCGGTTGGTGTTTGCGTACTGAAGGGTATACATCTGAATTGGCAGTTGTTCCCATTGCGCATCCTATCGGCACCACCATCGAGGTGCGTGATTTGTTTTTTAACACACCTGCAAGGCGCAAATTTTTACGCACTGAAAGAACAGAACTCGAACAGATTCAAGAAATGATTCGGCGTATTGGATTAAGTCATTTTGAAGTAGGCATTGTGTTACAGCATCAGCAACGTAGAATTTGGCAATGGTCAGCTGCACATTCTCAAATAGAAAAAGAACAACGTGTAGCAGCTATTTGCGGCACAACATTTATTGAAAATGCCTTAGCGATTGAAGCGCAAACGACAGGATTACGTTTATCGGGTTGGGTTGGTTTGCCAACAATTGCACGTAGTCAAGCAGATGGGCAATATTTCTACGTCAATGGTCGAATGGTGCGAGATAAATTGTTAAATCATGCGATGCGGCAAGCTTATCACGACGTCATCTATCAGCAACGTTATCCGACATTTGTTTTATATGTGGAATTAGCACCCGACCAAGTGGATGTCAATGTCCATCCTACCAAACAGGAAGTACGGTTTCGTGATAACCGTACCGTGCGTGATTTTATTATTGCCAGCGTGCGAGACGCATTAGCCCAAGCACAACCTGGTCATACTTTATCACAACCCTCTTCACCTATAACAACACCTTCAGCAATTACCACACCGCCGGTAAATTATTCAACGCAACGACAAATGCCATTGCGAGTACAAGAACGAGCTGCGCTTTATTCGCCGCGTCAAGCGTTTACCCTGGAAAAACAGGCCTTTTCTGCTGATTCTTCACCATCCTTGCAAACAGCAGTAGTAGAACTGAGCGATGAAGTTTTGGGTGCTGTTGAAACAACTGAGATTCCACTCTTAGGT
>JBAUEV010000210.1:0-1904 GCA_049678805.1 Gammaproteobacteria bacterium | reverse complement strand
AGCATGGTCTGTACGTATTGTTGACTATGAGGAATAAATGGCATGATGCTCTCTCAAAAAGTTTATAGCTGTTGCGCTGCGCAGTTTCCCACTGATTCTTTCAGGGAACTTTTCCCCAGCTGCGCGCGACTCTAATAAAGGCTGTCGACTTTGCTGCCACACCGACGTGCACTTCCTCAGCTGACATGTGCTTCCTCAGCCTACGTGCTGCAGCTTGTCTGGCGTTGTTGCATAAATGGTTTATATAGAATGCCATCTAGGTGTCGTTTTCAGACAAAACTTCATCCTGCGACCCCGTATCGAGTACGGGGGAGAATACGTCCTTGTATTCTACGGTCTTCCAACGACACCCAGACGGCATTCTTACCCAACGACCACATTTATAAGAAATATGCAACAACGCGGGCTTGTCCGCGGCATCCAGGCTTTAAAGTGAATTGATAAGCTGCAGCTTATCAAAATAGCGTTAGTCCTCTATAGTTATTTTTCACTAATGTAGTCTTCATACTCGTCTGGAGCAAGTAAATCTTCCAGTACGGCATCATTATCCAGGCGAACACGGAAAATCCAGCCATCACCATAAGGTTGCTCATTGAGCAAATTAGGTTTTTCGGTCAATTCTTCATTGACCGCAAGAACATCACCTGTAACAGGACTATAAAGATCAGCAGCCGCTTTAACTGATTCAATGACACCGCATTCCTCACCGGGATGAAGGGTCGTTTGTAATTCTGGTAATTCTACATAAACCACATCACCGAGCAAATCTTGAGCATGGTCAGTAATACCGATGGTAGCGGTACCATCCTCTTCGATCCGCACCCACTCGTGTGTTTTTGAATATTTTAAATCATGGGGTACATCACTCATGGAAAACCTCATTATTGAAATTTCAATCGTGGATGATTTTAAACGAAGATTGAGACAATTTACAAACTCATGAAAGATTTTCTTGATTCTGCTAACGCTGCATCAAGGCTATTTGTTAACTAATCCTCTCTGTCATTAGTGAAATCAAGGGTTTTCAGTTAAAATGAAAATTTTTACCTATTACTCATAAAGAGATTATTATATGCTCGAACTTTTAAGTATAGGCTTAATGAGCGGGACCTCCATGGATGGCATAGAGGCCGCATTATTGCGTACCGATGGCATTGATAAAATCCAAGAAATTGTACACACAGCATTTCAATACCCTTCTGAGTTTAAAATTCTATTAAAAGTCGCGGAATTTGCGGCACGCAAATATGAGGGAAATTTGGCAGAAGCTCGAAAATACTACCCCCTAGCAATCAAAGATTATCTAAAATATGAGCTAAAAATTCATGAAATAAATATAAATACCAAAATTGAAGACCTTGCTGTTTATATTTATGGCAATAAAACGAATGAATCTATATCTTTTGATAAAGTTGTGCAACATTCTACTTGGCTTCATGGAGAATTAGTTAAAAAACTAATGCAGGAAAGTGGGCACATAGCCGACCCAATAGATGTAGTTGGCTATCATGGACAAACCTTATTTCATAATCCTGCTAAAAAAATCACCGTTCAAGTAGGTGATGGACAAGCTTTAGCTGATCAAATAAACATTACGGTAGTGAATGATTTTCGTAGTCAAGATGTGGCAATGGGTGGACAAGGCGCACCATTTGCACCGTTATATCACCAAGCATTGGCCACTAGAGATAATAAACTTCCCGTAGTTGTGGTTAATTGTGGGGGAATTGCCAATGTTTCACTGGTCAGAGGAAAAACCGACCAAGATGTGATTGGTTTTGATACCGGACCGGGTAATGGTTTGATTGACCGTTATGTTTGCCAACGCACGCAAGGAAAGGAAACATTCGATTTAAATGGCAAATATGGCCAAAAAGGCAGCGTTAATGAAATCATTCTTCAGG
>JBAUEV010000209.1:0-3193 GCA_049678805.1 Gammaproteobacteria bacterium | reverse complement strand
CCCCCACCCTGGCCCTCCCCCTGGAAGGAGGAGGGAACATTTTCTACCGAGAACGCAGTAGACACATGGTTTATGTCGTTCGCAGTAGCAATAGTATGAAATATCCGGGCTAGTGTGCTTGTCGCATTTTTGTCGTGTACAGGGTGGAAAAATAGTATAAACGTTGAGGAAAAGATATGCTTAATTTAACTTATAAAGTCGTTACTAGAGTCATTTTTGGGTTGTTGTTAACTGTTATTCCTCCCGCTTTTGCTCAAGAAAGTCCAGCAACACCACCCGTGCTGAACGTTCCAACCATCACCACCAACAGCGACGCCACTCTTATCGTACAACCCGATCAAGCACAACTTGAAATTGGTGTGGTTACACAAGCGCCAACCGCCGATGAAGCAGGTTCTAAAAATCGCGTCAAACTGGATGCCGTCCTGACTGCATTGCGTAAATTATTAGGCTCTGAAAGCGACATCAAAACAACTAGCTATACATTAAATCCTAATTATCATTACCCTAAAGAAGGTGGTAACCCTACTATTACCAGTTATACCGCTACTAACGTTTTACAACTTAAAATCACTAGCCTTGATCTAATAGGCAATGCTATTGATACTGCCACCCATGCGGGTGCTAATAACGTCAACAATTTGCAATTTACCCTGCGTGATGAGCAAGCGGCTCGTGTACAAGCCTTGCGCATGGCCGCTCTCAAAGCTCAAACTCGCGCCAATGCACTTGCTCAAGCTTTGGGATTAACAGTAGTGCGAGTGCTATCGGTATCACAAGATCAATCTGAAGTGCAACCCTTTATGATGGCGCTAACAGCACGAAAAGGTACTCCGACACCGATTGTCCCTGGCACTATTGAAGTACGCGCCGCGGTAACCTTAAAAGTACAAGCCGCACCTCAGCAATCTGTGCCGCCACAATCAATTGCTGTCGCGCCACCGCAGCAACTCACACCGCCACAAGCGTCTGTTGCCATTCCACAGACTGCGCATTAAAATGGCTCATTTTATTCTCTTTCTCTCGCATAATTTCATTTGGCTCTGAGAGAACCCTTTACTATGGCAACACAGCCTCGCAAAAAAACCAATTACACTGCTGAAGCAATTGAAGTCTTAAGTGGTCTCGATCCTGTGCGACGTCGGCCAGGAATGTATACTGATACCACGCGTCCCAACCATTTGGCGCAAGAAGCTATTGATAACAGTGTAGACGAAGCCATTGCCGGCCATGCTAGCCGCGTTATCGTTACCCTTTACAAAGACAATTCACTGGAGGTTACGGACGACGGGCGTGGTATGCCAGTGGATATTCATCCCGAACATAAAGTATCCGGCATCGAACTCATCATGACCCGCCTACATGCCGGCGCGAAATTTTCGCAAAAAAATTACCAATTCTCCGGTGGTTTACACGGTGTGGGGATTTCAGTAGTCAACGCGCTTTCTACTCGGTTAGACGTAACCGTAAAACGCGATGGCAAGATTTATCAAATGCGCTTTGCCAATGGTGCAAGAGGGACGCCATTAACTGTTATCGGTTCGACGGCTAACACACGCGAAACCGGCACAACTGTGCGTTTTTGGCCAGATACCCGCTATTTTGATTCACCCAAATTCGCCATTCCCGCCCTAAAACATCTATTGCGGGCTAAAGCAGTGCTTTGCCCCGGCTTATATGTACAATTTCATGATGAAAACACTGGCGAAAGTTGCGAATGGCATTACCAAGAAGGATTGAAAGCCTATTTAATTGAAGCGTTGCAGAATCTTGAATATTTTCCCGAAGAACCTTTGGTTGGCAGTTTTGCTGCTGTCAGTGAAATGGTGGACTGGGCAGTTACCTGGTTACCAAATGGTGGCGAAGGTATAACGGAAAGCTACGTTAATCTCATTCCCACGCCACAAGGTGGCACGCACGTAAACGGTTTGCGTACTGGCTTATTGGAAGCTATGCGGGAATTTTGTGAAATTCGCAAATTATTACCACGCGGACTTAAATTGGTGGCTGAAGATATTTGGCAAAATTGCAGTTATGTTTTATCCGCTAAATTGCAAGACCCACAATTTGCTGGTCAAATTAAAGAGCGCCTGACCTCACGTCAATGTGCAACATTTGTTGAAGGCGTAGTAAAAGATGCTTTTAGTTTATGGCTAAATCAACATGTGGTACAAGGTGAAACGTTGGCCGAATTTATTATTCGCCAAGCACAGCAACGTTTACAACTGAGTAAGAAAATCGCTCGCAAAGCGGTTACCAGTGGCCCTGCTTTGCCGGGAAAACTAGCAGATTGTACCAATCAAGACCCACAGCTGACGGAATTATTTTTAGTAGAAGGTGATTCAGCAGGTGGTTCAGCAAAACAAGCCCGTAATCGTGAATTTCAAGCAGTGATGCCATTACGCGGTAAAATTTTAAATACGTGGGAAGTCGATTCTAACGAAATTCTTAATTCGCAAGAAGTGCATGATATTGCTGTCGCCCTTGGTGTGGACCCTGGCATAACGCAATTGGAGGGCTTACGTTATGGCAAAATTTGCATTTTAGCAGATGCTGATTCAGATGGTTTGCATATTGCCACTTTATTATGCGCCTTATTTATGCGGCATTTCCGCGCGTTGGTTGCGGCAGGGCATGTGTATGTCGCCATGCCGCCGTTATATCGCATTGATGCAGGAAAAGAAGTTTTTTATGCGTTAGACGATGCCGAAAAACAAGGAATACTTGATCGTTTGGCAGCCGAGCGGAAAAACCAAAAATTCAGTGTTACACGTTTTAAAGGTTTGGGTGAAATGAATCCTTTGCAATTACGTGAAACCACTATGGCACCAGAAACTCGTCGCCTCGTGCAATTAACCTTAGAAAATGCACGAGATACTGAACAATTGTTGGATATGTTATTAGCCAAAAAACGTTCCACTGATCGTAAAACTTGGTTGGAAGATAAAGGCAATTTGGCAGAAGTGTAGCAAGGTAAAAGCTCACACCCCCTTCCGCCTACGTACCGCGCTTTATGCGCAGTATCCAGTATTGACGAAGATTTTTTCTGGATGCCGCGAACAAGTCGGCGTTGTTGCATATTTCTTATTTTTAGAATGCCGTGTAAGTGTCGTTTTCAGACAAAACTGCATCCTGCGGTCGGAGAATACATCCCTGTATTCTACGGTCTTCCAACGACACCCACACGACATTC
>JBAUEV010000208.1:0-4380 GCA_049678805.1 Gammaproteobacteria bacterium | reverse complement strand
GATTATACTCCACTGTTTCCTTTTTTATGTACATTAAAGTTATTATGCAGCCACATAAAAATGCTATTCCACCGATCAATAAAGCGCTGTGCATTCCGGCAATAAAGTGTGTCGCTGTGTTTATAATTGTCCCAAAAATTGCAACCCCAAGGAGGCTTCCTACCTGACGGCTTGCATTAAGAGCACCTGCCGCAATTCCTGCTCTCTCTTTAGGCACAGAATGTATAGCGGCAAGATCAGCATAAAATAAGGTGGCGTGTGTTCACCAGCGATTAGCATTATTAAAAAACCTATCGCGCCTATAGGTAATCCTACAATCATAGGTTGCCTTGGACCAGCAATACTTGCCATTTTTCCGCCTAAATAGGAAGCTATCGCCGAAAGCCCTAGCAAAGGTAATATCGCTAATCCTGTCATTAATACCGAATATCCTCTTATTTGCTGAAAATAAAGGGGCAAAATGAATAAAAAGCCAAAAATTCCTGTGTTAAGTATCATGCCTATAGCAATTGCTGCAGAAAATGTGTGTGATCTAAAAAAATTTAGAGGGAACATTGGCGATGTAGCACGATGCTCAATGCGCAAAAAAGCAATAAAAGTTACTAGGAAAATACCAAAACCACTTATTATCATTGTCGACAACCAACCTACTCTTCCTGCTTCAATTAAACTAAAAGCCAAAGCTGCAATGCTGATAATACTCATTATTTGTCCCGGAAAATCGAAGCCCTGCGTGTTAGTACGACTTGTTGAGTTGGGTACATACCGGATGGTGAGCAAAATAGCAGCTATGCCAATTGGAACATTCACAAAAAATACAGCTTGCCAGCCAAACCAAGTAGTCAGAATTGCGCCAAGAAGAGGCCCTGATGCAGCCGCTATACCTCCTATGCTTGCCCATATGCCTATCGCTTTGGCCTGTTCTCGCTTATTTTCATAGGACGCGTTTATAAGTGCTAATGATGTGGGGACTAAGAGTGCTGCGGCAGCACCTTGTAATAGCCTAAATGTAGTTAGCAACCATAAAGTATGAGATGCGCCACAACCCAGCGAAGTCAAAGTAAATAAAGCCAAACCCCAAAGGAAAATGGCTTTAGCACCTACCTTATCTCCTAAATTTCCTGCAGATAATAGTAAGCAGGCGAAAGTTAAGGCGTACCCATCCACCACCCATTGCAACCCTGTTATACCGCTGTTTAAAGCTTTCGCTATGCTGGGAAGCGCTACGTTTACAATGGTGACATCTATTATCACCATGAAGTAACCAAGGCATAAAGCGATCAATGGTATGTGTTTGGTATAGCGAGATCCAGCAGGTGCTGATGATGTGGTATATCTGGTCATTTTTAATCTCTTTCAAAATAGGTATAAAATCATATATGTTTCCATTTTAGAAATATACTAGTAAAATTAGTAACTATTGTTTCTATATGGTTTACATTAAAAATGTCTGATTTGGATCGCTTTGAATTATTTATCTATGTCGCTCAAGCAAATAGTTTAACTCAGGCTGCAAGTTTATTAGGGACGACAAAAGCCTCTTTAAGCAAACAAATTAAACGATTAGAAACCGATTTCAAGGTAGACTTATTTTCTAGGCATGCTCAGCGTTTACAGCTCACGGCGCAAGGAAAAATTTTATTGGAACAATGTCTGCGCCTGAAGAAGGAATTAGATGACGCACGCTCGATTTGCCAGCAATTTCATAAAGAACCCGAAGGAATTTTACATATTGTTGCCTTTGAATATTTTGCTAAACAGCTCATTTTTCCTAAATTAAAAGCTTTTGTGCATCGCTATCCTAAATTACAGTTGTTTATTGACACCAGTGAGCGAATCCCTAATTTTGAAAGTGAGCAAGTTGACTTAGCAGTGGGCTTCTCTTTGCCTGCTCCTATGGATATAGTGCGAAGAAAAATTGCCACGACATGTTATGTATTATGTGCTTCACCACACTATTTTTCAGAAAATGGCAAACCTAGAAATTTAAAAGAGTTATTAAATCATTCTTATATTGGACACCGTAGTCGTCCAGAAGAACAGACGATTAATCTTAAACCTGGATATAAACTATCTCTTAAACCTTATTTATTATTGAATAGCGTTACGTCAATGATTGAGTGCGCTAAAGAAGGTTTGGGATTGGTTCAACTCCCTTTATATATGCTGAAAAAAGCATTACATGAGGGTGAACTCGTAGAAGTACTTGAAGATTATCAAGCCACTAATGTGAATGTTTACTATTATTACCCAAAATACCGCTACGTACAGCCAAAGGTAAGAAAATTTATTGATTTTTTTCTGATGGAAGAATGATTTTTACTAGTCTGGCGATACTTCTACTGCTGTAATCAGCTTGCCGGCTTCCATCTTTTACTCTTTTTCCGTTACAAATTATCTGTTTGTCTAATAAAGTCTAGAGCTGCTACCATTAACAGAGCTGCAAATGGTTGAGGAGGATTACGCCAAATTTTATCTTTGTAAAATAAGCCTTCATCATAATTTTTCAGTTTATAAATGTATATTTTTAGGGTAGGAAAGAAAAATGTGGGTGTTACCTAGAATATTAATGATAGCATTTTGTTTGTTGAACGCATCTACATCCTTGGCGACTCAACCAGCTTGGCATTTCCTACCAAGTGATGTCAACTCGCTTCACAGCAAACCAGCAGACTACCGACTCCCCTATGGTAATGATTCGCTTCAGTTTGGCGACCTTCGTTTACCCACTCATACCAAGAGTCCTTATCCAGTTGCTATCATTATTCATGGTGGCTGTTGGGTATCAGGATTTGCAAACATACAGAATACCGCAGCATTAGCAGATGCACTTCGAGATATGGGTATAGCCACTTGGAATATTGAGTACCGCCGCGAAGATAATAAGGGTGGAGGTTGGCCTGGAACATTTGAAGATGTGGCACATTCCGCTGACTTTTTACGTAAAATTGCCAGGAAGTATTCGCTTGATTTAAACCGTGTAATAGTCATCGGCCATTCAGCAGGAGGACATTTAGCTCTCTGGTTAGCAGCACGGCATCAATTGCCAACTACGAGTCAATTATATACACAACAACCTTTAACTTTACGAGGAGTCATTGTTCTTGGCGGGATACCTGATTTAAAAGCTTTCCGCAAACAAGGTGAAGATGTCTGTGGATCAGACGTTGTTGGTAAACTTTTAGGCAGCTCAGCCAATCAAGTGGACAAGCATTATAAAGAAGCCTCTCCCAACGAATTATTACCTCTAGGGATACCTCAAATTTTAATCTATGGAACCGAAGATAAATCTGTTCCGCTGTTATTTGGTCATTCCTATATGCAAACAGCATTGAAAAAAGGAGATACTGTGAAATTGGTTGAAGTGAAATATACTGGCCATCACGAGTATATTGTGCCAAATGCCGTAGCTTGGCCGGCAGTCAAAGCAGCTGTTTTATTGCTACTAAATTATAAACAAGGGTAATTTTTCTTTAACTTACTTCTTCCTCGCAACTGTCATAATACGCTCTGTTTCTCTCTCTGAGAATTTTGACCCGTTAATTCCATATTGACCCAGAACTTTAAATCCATTTCTTGTTAGCATTTCTCTCAGCTCTTTCGCAGTATAAAGCTGCAAGGTTCCTACAGTCTTTGACGTTTTGGGCTTACCAGAACCTTTCTGCGCATAATAGTGGGTATATGAACTCAGAATTCCTTTGTTATCGATTAGGCTATGTTGAATTTCACGAATTTTGGTATTTCCTAGAGTTTTTACCCGTTCAAGTGATAGTTTAGTTATGTTGTCATCGTTCATTACGTAGCTTAAATTTAATATATCAAATAGGTATATTCCCCCGTCATTCAAGTTTCTGTGTATATTCCGCATCGTTTTCTCAAAACCAGCTTTTGTAAGATGCCCTATCGCATTGAATACAGTGATAGCAGCATCAAAATTGCCAACCTTTATCGTGCGCATATCGCCGCGCAGAAATTTTATGCTTATTTTCTCGCTCTTAGCTTTTCTCTTTGCGATCTTTAGCATGCCTGGGCTGATGTCAGATCCCGTTACCTTATATCCACGCTTTAAAAGCCAGAAAACTTGCGAGCCTGTGCCACAAGTGAGATCAAGAACGGTCTTGACCTTATATTTTTTAAGTATCTTTTCTATAGTCCGGTTTGTTGTCCTAGCGTTGGGAGTATCTTCGTTAAAAGCCTCTTCGTATTCACTGTCTTTGTTATACCAGTCAGGTATTTTGCCGTGGCGTGTCTCAGTCATAAATACAATCATCCTACCTTTTTCACAAAAAACCCTTTCTGCATATTCAACTACCTGCCTCTTGCCGAGAGGGCTGTTATCGACCGTCGATTTCAGGGATGAAATCGTCGAGCGTACAAGGA
>JBAUEV010000207.1:0-5038 GCA_049678805.1 Gammaproteobacteria bacterium | reverse complement strand
GCGTAATAATGCACTGTGGGTGGCTGAACAACTGGGCATCAAGTTACACATTATCGATGTAGTGGAAGAATATAAAAAAATAGTCATTAATCCGCAATACGGCTATGGTAGCTATATGAACCCCTGCTTAGATTGTAAGATTTTTATGGTTAAAAAAGCGCGGGAATGGTTAGAAGAATATGGTTTTGATTTTATAATTACCGGCGAAGTCCTTGGCCAGCGCCCCAAATCGCAACGCAAATTTACCTTCCCCATCGTCGCGCGCGATTCAGGGGCGGAAGAACGTTTATTACGGCCACTATCAGCACAGAATTTGCCGCCCACGTTGCCGGAACGCGAAGGTTGGGTAAAACGCGAATTATTAGGCAATTTTACTGGCCGTAGCCGTAAACCCCAAATCAGCTTAGCTAAAAAGTTTGGCCTGGAAAATTATGCGCAACCGGCAGGCGGGTGCTGTTTTCTAACCAATGAGCACTACTCGCAAAAGCTGCAAGATTTATGGCAGCATCGCGGCGAGCGCGCCTATGAGTTAGATGACATTATGTTATTAAAAGTGGGACGACACCTGCGACCGCGGGAAAACTTTAAGCTTATTATTGGTCGGGAAGAGGGCGAAAACAACTTTCTGATGGGTTACCGGCGCTTGTTTACCTCGTTGCAAGTGGTAAGCCATGCAGGGCCTATTGTCTTGTTAGAGGGTGAACCCAGTGCCGAGGACATTGATTTAGCAGCGCGTATTACCGCGCGGTTTAGCGCTGGGCGGGAGGCCGAACAGGTTAGCATTAATGTCCAAACCCATTCTGGCAGTGCATCCTTGATGCAAGTTAAGCCACTGAGTGAAGAGGATATTCCTAAGGAGTGGTATGTATGACCTGCCACGAATTGGATGCCCGCTGGCTGCTCTGCCCATTGCCGGTTATTAGAACCCAGCAGAAAGTGAAAACCTTGACTAAAGGAGACACCCTTAGCGTGATTTGTACTGATCCTGGGGCATTACACGATATTCCAGCCTGGTGCCGGATCCATGGCCATCAAGTGCTTGAAACACAGCAACAAAACAACGAGGTGGTTATCATTTTACAAGTAGGTTGAGGCTGGCGAGAATCCGCATCCTTACCCCTATTCTAAAAATCCTTATTTCTTTTAATATTCTCTTAAGCATTAGGCGTTAGCATGTTTTAGCTATTAAGAAAAATCTATCAAGAAAGAATCATATAACGATGAACAATTGAGGGGGTAATCATGGCGAGTTTTAAAGAACACAATAAAAAACAACACAAAACCTTCTTTCAAAAACTGCGTACAATATTTGAAAAAGGAGCTGAGGAGACCTCCCAGGGTTCTATATCGGCTGCAAAAAAATCCATAACGCCACCGCAACAGATTGAAACATCGTCAACTAATGTTCAAGAGCTCATTGGAAAATTTGGCGGCAGCGTAGATGCTGCAAAACACCAAACAAAATTTAAGAAACAAATCGAACGACAAACGCAATCCTCAACCGAACAATTTTCACCAACGATAACAAAACAATCGGAAGCGCCTAATGCTACCGTATCTAACATCATTGAAGAAGTTTATGAAGAAATTGATCTTAAAAGCGGGACGCAGAAAGTTGAAATGGCGTCTTCTGAGACAAACTTATTTTTCGATGAGCAAAAAATAACACAATCCTCTCACGCAAAATTAAATCCTAATGTGAGCGATAAGCCACGCTTTACACTCTCCGATCTTACGGAGGAGCAAATAGAAGAAACCATCTCAGCCGATGGGATTACTGAAGTCAGCTCTACTATAAACTTAACGCTGCCTGCCCATCTATCTTCACCAACGATAATCAAACAATCGGCAGTGCCTAAAGCTACTGTATCTAATATTGTTGAAAAAGTTTATGAAGAAATTGAACTTAAAAACGGCATGCAGAATGTTGAACCGGTTTCTTCAGCTTCAGCAGCGCCTGCCCCCTCCTCCTTCGATGAAATATTAGATGATTTGTATAACTTTGATAATTCGAACTATACATTTACCACTACCTCTGCTGACGAAGTAAAAATAATCAATCCCACTTCGCTGAGCGAAGAAGATAGCCAAATTCTTGGCGCTTTTCTCACGCAGAATAATGCTGATATTTACAAAGGAGATAATGAAAAAAATCGGTATTATACAGTGGCTGTGCCTGATGGAGGCACGGTCAAAACTATTACTTTTCAGTTGACTCATACGCTTTTAAGAAGAGAAAGCGAAAAGAAAAAGAATCAAGAAAGAGGTGATTACCGGTGGGAGGTGCTTGAGAAAGACGCACCGAAAGGCGAAGGTGCTTATGGTGTAGTTTATTCCACACAAACACTTGCTGTAGAACATGGGCTAGCAAAACTAACGAACAATAAGCGTGTGATTAAAATTCAAAAGCCACAGGACGAAGAGGAAACGAGAGCATTTGCAAAAAGAATCCAAGACGAACATAAAGCAACTTCGTATATGAAGAAAAAGGCTATATTCCGGCATCTCATAGCGGAAGAAAGCCAAAACGAAAAACCTGCAAAAGCTTACTCAGTCATGAAGGGCTTACCGGGTGATGAATTATTTAAAATCCTAAAAGAATATGATTTAACTGCTGCGCAGTGTGTATCATTATTTCGATCGGTGATAAAGGCTTATGACGAGCAGGTGTTTAAGAAAGGATTAGTACATCGTGATGTAAAAGCTGAAAATATTTTAGTAAAGTTGCCTACCTCCGAGAGTTCTGATTTGATTGTAAATTTCATTGATTATGGATTGGCTAAGAAAGCGGAAGAAAATAAAGCTGAAATAGTAGGTACGCCAACTTACATGTCTCCTGAAGTTTTACGTGCTAAAAATGCGACGACGGCGAGCGATATATTTTCACTGGGCGTTTTGCTCGGTGAAATTGCAGGAGCAGATATGGATACATGGGAGTGGTTTGACGAAAATAGCGGTCAAAAGATTACATATGAAGACTACTCCCCACTTCGCCCATTATATCTTGCAATAGATTTTCAAAAAGCTCCAGAACGTATCCTTTATCGTCAATTTCCCAAGTTTTTTGAAAACATAAAAGATAAGAGCCCTGAAATAGAAGGAGCTATGCAGAAGGTGGCGCATAAGATGATTGTCCCTGATGCTAGCAAACGACCTTCGATTCCTGAGATTTTAGAACAACTTGAAATACAACTGCCGTCTGAAAAAGAAATATGGGCAGAGGTTACTAAGCGGGAAAAACAACATTTTTATGATAGAGAAGACACACTAAACACTGAAGCAGGTGAGAGGAATACTATAGCTGAACATGAACCTAACGACAGTTACTCTGCAACTGCAAGTAACGGTGGGGAATGGGATAAGTTATTTGAAGAAGTAGGAATCACAGTCCAGGATAAAGAGGGATATAAAGAATTTGATGCTGGGCTTAATGACAAAATTGAGCTAGAACCAGCAGATGAACAGCGACGCGCCAAGGCTGAGCAAATGCGTAAAGTAAGTCAAGAAATATACGAAGAAGAGCAAAAACTTAAAAGAATAGAAGAAGAATTGCTACGTTATGATTTACTGAGTCGACAAAATCCAGAAACGAGGAGCGTAAGTGGGTTCGATAGTATAATAGATACATTGGAATATGGTGATCTACCTGATTCGTCTCAATTACTCCAAAATAAGAAAGAATTCCAAGAACGATCCCAAACACAGCTGCCTGAAGCGCAAATGTTGACGCTAGATGATTTGGATAACCTGTTTAGCGATGAAAAAGATGACAATGAGTTGGTTATAAAAATAAGAGCTGAACTGAAGAGAGATTTGCGGCAGGCTGAGTTAGCGGCATTTCCATCCATTAAGGAAAACAAGGAAAAACTTCAAAAGTTTGTTGAACCTCAAAAGCCTGAGATTAAAAAGCCATCACTTGAAAATGTTCAGCGGTTAAAAATATTTCTGAATGAACAACGTAAGCAACAAGATAATCCTGATGCTCAAGCAGGGTTAATAGCTAAATTCCAGGCAGAGTTGGCAAGTGCGATAAGTAAACGGCAAGTACCAGAAACAGAGCAATTGTTGCCAGCTGCGTCTATTACTATGCAAACAATTAAGCCAATTGACACAAAGCAACGTGAATACAAAGAAAATCGGAACGCCGTTCTGGCTGAACTAAAGAGTAAAAGAGTCGACTCAAAAACAATGCAGTCAGCCCAGCCTGGGAAACTGGAACTATCATCCGAACTCAAAAATGACCTGGAAAAACACTTGGAAGCGCAACTTGCTACCCAAAAGGTAAACGCAGCGACAGATTTATTGTCTTCGAATGTAGAAAATATAAGCATGTCGCAGCCAGCAGTGGATTTAGAAGATGAGGAAATACAGAGGCTAGAAGCTGAGCTCGAAGCTTTGCGAAAAGCACGCGATGAAGATGACAAACTTGAGTATGAAATACTACTACGAAATTTTAAGAATATAAAAGAAGCTGAACTGCATTTTATTACCCCACCGAATGAAGTTAAAAATGAAGCGACTGATTCAATAAGCATATCACAACCAGAAGAAACTTCAGACGATGATAAAATTCGAGAACTTGAAGCTTTGCGAAAAGAAGGCGAGGAATATGCCAAATTTGAATATGAAATACAACAACAAAATCTTAAGAATATAAAAGAAGCTGAACTGCAGGAAATACCTACTTCAACAGAGCAGGATGAGGCTCGGCAGCGTGAATTACAATCCTATCAAGAGTTCTTACTAAAAGAGTCAAGTCATGTATCTTACAAGCCATCTTCCTCTCGAGATAAAAACCCAGAAACAAATTTGCAATTACGTACTGAAGAAGATGATTTTATAGATAAATTACAAGCAGATGTTAAAAAAATTCGCGAAGCAAGCAAAGAACTTAATAAACTTGCAGATAGGTTTCCGGGAGTCGCGCATCTCGGTAAAACGTTGAGAGCTCCTGCTTCAACGTCCCTCGATAGCGCGACGGTATTTCCTTCTGCCGCGGCCGTCCTGTCTCCGCCAACAATAGGCTTCGCCAATGACT
>JBAUEV010000206.1:0-5376 GCA_049678805.1 Gammaproteobacteria bacterium | reverse complement strand
TAGCAGCGATTGATAAATATCAAATCGCAGATCAGCTTTCCTACATTTCCACAGGTGGAGGCGCTTTTTTGGAATTTATGGAGGGAAAAAAATTACCGGCTGTACAGATTTTAGAAGAACGCGCACACGGTGGAGCAGCCCCACCTTAATCCTCCCCCTTCCAGGGGGAGGAAATGGTTTTGCTCCCTATTTTGCAGGATAAGAGCATCTACTCGTTGTGGAGTTTAGAAAGTAAAATTCGAGTTAACCAGACTGAGAAATTACCATGCTTAAACGAACTAAAATTATTATTACCTTAGGTCCATCGACTGATGATCCGGCCATATTAGAACGCACTTTATTAGCGGGCGTTGATTTAATACGCGTCAATTTCTCTCATGGTGCTCATGAAGAACATAAAAAACGGATTGATGCGGTGCGCAAAATCGCTGGCCAACACGACCGCGAAATCGGTATTCTTGCCGATTTACAAGGACCAAAAATTCGCATCGCGCGTTTTCACAATCAAAAAGTTTTCTTGAAAGAAGGTTCAGAATTTACTTTAGATGCCGCACTACCTACTGACGTGGGCGATGAAACCCAAGTGGGCATTGATTACAAAGAATTACCTCGAGACGTTAACGCGGGTGATACGCTGTTGTTAGATGATGGCCGTATTGTCATGAAAGTCAAAAACGTTTCTGAAACAAGGATTCTTTGTGAAGTTGAAGTAGGCGGTGTTTTATCAAATAACAAAGGAATTAATCGTTTGGGCGGAGGATTATCTGCCGCAGCCTTAACTGAAAAAGACAAAAATGACTTGCGTTTTATTGCCACCTTAGGTGTGGATTATGTTGCTGTTTCTTTTCCTCGCAGCGCGCAAGATATTTTGGAAGCGCGTGCTCTGCTCAACGCTGCTAAAAGTCAAGCCGGTATTATCGCTAAAATCGAACGTGCTGAAGCAGTAATAGCGATTGATGAAATTATTAAAGCTTCTAACGGAATTATGGTGGCGCGAGGTGATTTAGCAGTAGAAATTGGTGAAGAAGAAGTGCCTGCCGTACAAAAACTTTTAATCCAACGCGCCCGTTCTTTAGATAAACCAGCCATCACTGCTACACAAATGATGGAAACCATGATCGAAAATACTGTACCTACCCGCGCTGAGGTTTCGGATGTGGCCAACGCCATCTTGGATGGTACTGATGCGGTCATGCTTTCTGCAGAAACGGCTGTCGGCAGACATCCTGACAAAGTAGTAGCTACGATGGTGCGTATTTGTTTAGGCACAGAAAAACATCCGCGCACCCAAGTTTCAGGGCACCGTTTAGAACAACAATTTACCCGAATTGACGAAGCCATCGCTATGGCTGCCATGTATACCGCCAATCATTTGGAAATTAAAGCCATTATCACTTTGACCGAATCTGGCACTACTCCTTTGTGGATGTCTCGGATTCGTTCGGGTATTCCCATATTTGGTCTAAGCCGCCACGCCGCTACGCGTGGTAAAATGACGTTATTTCGTGGCGTTTATCCGATTGATTTCGATATTACCCAATATGGTCGTGGCAAAATCAATCATGGCGCAGTTGCACAATTACTGAGCCGTAATTTAGTGCATGAAGAAGATTGGGTTATTCTAACCAAAGGTGATGTAGCGGGAGTACACGGTGGTACCAATACCATGAAAATTATCCGTGTGGACGATGTAAAATAATTATTTTTCATTTTATTAACTTGAGGGAAACAAAACGATGCCTTTAATTACATTGCGACAACTTCTCGATCATGCTGCGGAACATGGCTATGGCGTTCCGGCATTTAATGTAAATAATGTTGAGCAAATTCGTGCCATTATGTTGGCAGCTGATGCCACTAATAGTCCGGTGATTGTGCAAGCTTCAGCCGGTGCGCGTCAATATGCTGGACCGCAATTTATTCGACAAATGATTTTTGCTGCTACTGAAGAATGGCCAAATATTCCCATTTGTATGCACCAAGATCATGGTGCTTCTCCCGATGTGTGTATTCGCTCGATACAGCTTGGTTTTACTTCAGTGATGATGGATGGTTCGTTGCAAGAAGATATGAAAACGCCGGCCAGCTATGAATATAACGTTGATGTTACTGCTAAAACCGTGCGTATAGCGCATGCCTGCGGCGTTTCAGTCGAAGGTGAATTAGGCTGTTTGGGTTCTTTGGAAACTCAACGTGCTGCGGATGAAGATGGTTCAGGCGCAGAAGGCAAACTTTCGCATGAACAATTATTAACTGATCCACAACAAGCTGCTGAATTTGTTGCCGCAACAAAAATAGATGCATTAGCCATTGCGATTGGCACTAGCCATGGTGCGTATAAATTTTCTCGCCCCCCGACTGGCGAAACATTAGCGATTGGTCGGGTTAAAGAAATTCATAAGCGAATTCCTGATACGCATTTGGTAATGCACGGTTCTTCTTCAGTACCACAAGAGTGGTTAAAGATTATTAATGAATTTGGCGGCAAAATTCCAGAAACGTATGGTGTCCCCGTTAAAGAAATTCAAGAAGGCATCAAACATGGCGTACGCAAGATTAATATTGATACCGACTTGCGTTTAGCAGCTACTGGTGCAATTCGTCGTCATTTAGCGAAAAATCCTGCCGAGTTCGATCCACGTAAATACCTTGGCGATGCAATTAAAGCGATGACAGAAATCTGTAAATCGCGTTATGAGCAATTTGGTACTGCGGGTTATGCGGATAAAATCAAAGTGTTGCCGGTAGAAAAAATGTATGCGCGTTATAAAAAAGGAGAACTTGATCCACGCGTCCACGTGAAATTTGCGAAAGAAGAACACCGTGAACAACCAAGACAGAGTTAATTAATAAAAGATTCCTTGATTCCGCTAGCACTGCATCAAGGCTACTTGTAATAGTTCAGTCCCCTTGTTTCCTTCCCCTGCAAGGGGGAGGGAATGTTTCTTTATTCCCCTTGAAAAGGGGAACATAAGCGGAATCAGGGGTTTTGCAATGTCAAAAAATATATGAAACGACCTTATGAAATAATCATTAATCGCGTTGCTCAAGCGAGCGGCACCCGTGAACAATGTATGCAGATCGTGGTGGACGCATTGTGGGATAATCTTGGCAATACGGGCGTATCATGGGTTGGGTTTTATTTATATGAAGGAAAATCTGAACTAATTCTTGGCCCCAGGCGCAACAAACCTGCTTGTTCGCCGATTGGTTTGCATGGTGCGTGTGGTCAAGCATTTTTAAAAAAACAACCGCTCGTAGTAAGTGATGTAAAAGTATTAGGCGAAAATTACGTGGCTTGTGATCCGCGCGATCAATCTGAAATTGTTATTCCTATGTTAGACGAGCAGAATAATTGCTGGGGCGTATTAGATTTAGATAGTCATGATATCGCGGCTTTTACTGAAATTGATGTGGATGGTTTAATCAAAATGTTACAAGCTGCTCAACTGATATCTCATGCGCAAGAAAACTTAACTCCGATTTTTCTTTAGCGTATAATCAGCGAATCCCTACGGCACCGACCGCTGGGTTTCGAGTACGTCGCCTGAAGGATAAAATCTGCAACAACGCCGATCAAGTCGCGGATGACGACTCCGAGACTCGCCATTGCCGCGTCCTATGATTATTGATGCTTGAATTATACCTTCGATCTAAAACCTTTTAATCCTTTTTGTCGTGTACAAAGAGCAAAAAATTGAGATTTTAAGCCCCTTAAGAATATTTTAAGGTTAAATTGTTATTATCGATATATCATTTTTGACATTTTTGAATCGGTTTTAAAAGGGAAATACAAAAGGGAAATACGGTGCCAAAAAATCTCGCTCCTGCCTTAACAATGGCGGACATGCTGGGGGAAGCTAGGGCAGCTCAAAAACAATTACAGAATATGCTGAAGACTGCTGGCAGGGCTGAAATCATAAAAGTGCCCCCAAACACACCTGATGACCCTAAGATAAAAATCAGTGAAGCGACAGGAGGTTTTGCTTTCAATACTTCTGCCCAGGGCGAAGGATTCAGATATTCCAAATATAAGGTCCCCCAACAAGATGCGGTGAGCTGTGAACTTGTCCCCCCCACTCTTTTCCTGAAAGCCGAGCAACTAGGACAATGCTTAAAAGATGCTGTTTTAATTCTGGGCGACCAGTACAAAAATTGCCAATATGGTTCAACGCTCACCACTAGTGTAATACGTACTTCTGCAAATGGGAATAGGGAAATTATTACCGCCAACGTAGGTGATTCTCGGGCTATTTTGGTTATCAAGGAAAGAGGTACGTTTATTGTTAAACCTTTAAACTATTTGCATAAACCAGATGATCCTAAGGAAAAAAAGCGTATTGAAAGTGCTGGGGGATTCGTAGTAGGTAGGCGAATAAATGCTAGTTTAGCCGTCAGCCGAGCTATTGGTGATGCAAACGTAGGGAATAAACTTTCCTATGAACCAGGCATCTCCTACGTAGAAGTTCCCCAAAAAGTCAAGCAGGTCTATCTCATACTTTGTAGCGACGGCATTACTGATGAACTGAAAGAACACGAGATAGCAGCGCTTTTTAATGATCCAACAACAAAATCAGCCATGTTAGAACACTCTAATGGGATAGCTGACTACCTGCGTCGACATGCTTATCAAGTTGCCTACCGAAAGGGGGAGGAACATTCTGCTGGCATAGATAATATGTCTATTATCGTTACTGATCTTGTTCTAGCTAGTAATGAACTTAAAGATAAGATGCTAGTCATTACAGTCGCTGATGGGCATGGCGAAAATTCGCACGAATTATCTGAATGTTTGGCTAGCGAGCTTCCCAAGCAATTAAAACGGGAGTGCTCTCCTAATCTTGAGGAAAGCCTGACTACTCTAGAAACCACTCTGGCAGAAATTCTGCCATCAACAAATTCCCAACTCCTAAATATTAAAAAATCGCTTGTTGAACTAGGGGATTCTACTCCCCGATCCGAACTCGACGATGATAAAACTAAGGATGGGTATTTGTTTAAGCAGCTGGAAATTTCCACTCACTGCTCCCTCAGCGTTGAGCTTTTACTTATTGAGTTGCAAAACGCCATTCCCAAACTCGAAGTTGCTCAACAATCGCTTACTGAATTGCCGCGTTTCACTTCTCAACTCGAAGCTGCTCTACGATCGCTTGATGAATTGCTTAAGTCCACTTTCAAACTCCTAGTAGAAGCAGACAAATCTACTTCTAAACTCAGAACTGAGTTTAACAAATTCCCTAAACAAACAATTTCCGGGAGTCGCGCATCTCGGTAAAACGTTGAGAGCTCCTGCTTCAACGTCCCTCGATAGCGCGACGGTATTTCCTTCTGCCGCGGCCGTCCTGTCTCCGCCAACAATAGGCTTCGCCAATGACT
>JBAUEV010000205.1:0-4036 GCA_049678805.1 Gammaproteobacteria bacterium | reverse complement strand
ATAATACACCTCTAACAGTTAGTTTACTCTGTTCGATGTGTCCGACAAACTGTAGCAGGATCAGATCAAGGATTTTTCAAAAAGGAAGAAGGAAGATACGGGCAGATTTATCCAAAGACTCCTGCGTGCTATGGTTTCACAATCATCGCAAAAATAAAGCCTGACAAGGAAGAAGTCATACGCGAGTATGGAAAGAAAATCGAGAAAACCATAGCCGAGCTTCCTGATGCGCTTGCCGTGCTTAAGCTACACTACCTGCGCTGGGTACTTTTTAATATTAAAGACGATACCTATTTCATGTATCAAGGTATTTTCGACACTGATTTTGACAAATATACCGAGGATGCGGTCGCGCTTTTTTCTAAGTATGGTATCAACACGGTCTTTGAAAACCTGGAGGGATTTCCTGAAGATTGGAAAACGAATGCGCCAGCCTTTATTAAGTTTGTGCGAGAGCACCAGTGCCCAAGTTTTCTCGAATATGGTGAGTACCCCTACGTGAGCGCCGATGAGATAAAAAAAGCCCTCAGACTCAAAGAGACATTTACCAAGATGCTTGATCTAATGCAATAAAAAGGGGGATAACGTGCTCGAACTCGATGACATTCAATATATTATTTTGACGCGTGCACCTGCTTTTACGGGTCGATATGAATTCCTATCGTTTCGGGATCCTGCTGGTGGACGTGAGTGGCTCGCTGGTATCCAGAAAAAAATACAGTCAGTAGAACAAGTAGGTGCTTCTTTAGAAAAAAAAAATCAATGGGTAAGTGTAGCGTTCACCTGGAATGGTTTGCGAGCGTTAGGTGTAGATGAGGATTCTTTGGCTACTTTTCCTGAAGAGTTTAAACAGGGCATGGTTGTTCGTGCTGAAATACTTGGCGATGCAGGTAAAAACCATCCTGACAACTGGGTTGGACAAATTGCTAGTCCTGAACTTCACGCAATCGTCATTCTTTTTACTTCCGACGCAGCAGAGCTTGAGCGCTGCCAGCAGGAACATATAAAACTAATAGAAAAATGCCGAGGAGTGGAGGTGCTTTCTTGTCTGGATCTTGAAGCTGTCCCACCTTTTGAATATTCACATGATCATTTTGGTTATCGCGATCGACTCTCGGAGCCAGTCATCGAAGGATTTGGTAAAGAGCCTACCCCTGGTTCTGGGCCGCCTCTAAAAGCAGGTGAATTCATACTGGGTTATCCTGATGAAGAGGGTCCGCCAACTAACTTACCACAACCTGAGATTTTATCTCGTAATGGAAGTTATTTGGCTTATCGGCGCTTGCAAGAGCATGTGGGGCTGTTTCGTGAATTTCTGCGTGAGCAGGGTGAAACTCCAGAGGAACAAGAACTCCTTGCTGCGAAGCTCATGGGCCGTTGGCGTAGTGGAGCACCTCTTGTCCTCGCGCCAGAGAAAGATGATCCAGCGCTTGGCGCTGATTTCCAGCGAAATAATAATTTCAATTACGGAAAAATGGATCCACATGGTTATGCAGCACCTCTTGGTTCACATATTCGTCGCATGAATCCGCGTGACACTGCAAGCAGCATGAATAGGCACCGAATGATCCGTCGTGGGGCCACTTATGGACCGCCTCTGCCGGTAGACGCACCAGAAGATGGATTAGATCGCGGCATTGGTGCATTCGTGATTTGTGCAAGCCTCGTTCGTCAGTTTGAGTTTGCTCAAAATGTATGGACGAATGACAAAAATTTTCATGAACTCGGCAATGAGCACGATCCCATTATTGGCAACCAAGATGGGACTTTAGAATTCACGATCCCAAAACGTCCTATTCGGAAAAAAATTACAGGGCTTCCGGCATTCACAACACTCAGAGGAGGAGCTTATTTTTTTATTCCAGGACTCAAAGCTCTTCAGTATTTAGTATCATTAGATAATAGATCCTAACCAAACGTTATTCGCTTCAAGGAGGAAGTTGATGAGTAGTGAAATCAAGCCGGCACGAACTTATAATCAAAATCATGTTTTCCGCAAATACATTCCAGGTAAAAGGCGAATAAGTATCTATTGGTCATGGAGTTATCCGGGGGAGTGTAACCGTGATCTGACAATCATGGATAATCGGTTTTCTACTATGACTGAAACTCGGCGCGTATTCTGGCCACAGTATGAAACATTAGAATGGGATGCAATGCATTTTCTTCAGGGAATTGAAGGAACGTTAGAACTCTTCCATCGCTCAACTCTCAGCTTTCAAAAACTGGCTGGCGAGGTCACTGGCTATCCAGTCGCAGTATTCCAGCGCATTGACCAAGCTGGCTATAAGCTTCCGATCGATGAGCGGATTCTAGCGGACACTGATACATTGATGGTTTTCGGGTTGGATCATCTTATTTCCGATCAAGAAGCTGCTCCTGAGGAAATTGTGGCAATCCGTGAGTGGCTCAAGCGAGAGGGAACATGTCTTTTGATCGGGCCCCATCACGATGTTGGCTTCACCGATGATTTGAAGCAACGTCAAATAGAGTATGAGCATCATGGCGACCCGCTTGTACCGCGTCAACAACGGTTTGGACGATATACTCGTTCTTTAATGAAAGCGTTGGATGTTCCTGTGATAAATCAATTTGGCCTGCATCCTGCCCACATTAAAGGCACAAAAAAAATTGCACCATTGAATATGAATAAGGATCTTGATGAGCTAGGTCTTCTGAAAGATGTTACAACGTTTAATTTTCATCCTCATCTACCACACTATGCGATTACTACCAACGAAAAAAAACAAATTCATGTGCTAGCTCGGCAACCCATTGATCTTGAGCGGCCTCATCCTTTCACCCAAGCGGGCAATACAGAATTTAACGCTCTCCTTTGGATGCCTCCGAATGATGTGCGTTCTGGACATATCCTACTGGCCGACTCCACAATCTTTACTACGCTTTTTGGTGGAACTGATAGTTTGGAGAATTTCTGGAGAAATGTGGCACTGATGAAGATCAAAAGTTAATTCTGACTTTACAACGTCCGATAATGATCGCTAATGACGTGGTGGAAAAATTTATTGCCCCGGAGAAGGTTGCCTGCGCACAAATCCGATAACGTGATCCAACGCCCGACCTTTAGGTGTAGTACTTACTTCGACTGCTATGCGCAACACATAAGGGTCTTCTGCATTATCAATAATCATCTGCCAATAATAATTTTTACCGAATTGTTGTTCTTTACCTTGTTCCCCCTCAGAAGCAGGCATTGGCAATGTTCCTAATTGTAAACGAGCAATTGTATTTAAAGCCACCCAGTGTGCTACCGTTTTATCACGCAAATAAGCTGTGCTATTAATACTATCACTGGTAGCTTTGATAATGGCGGGCAGGGCAATAGCAAGAATCACCAAAGCAACTAACACTTCAATCAAAGTAAAACCATGTGCCTGTGGACGCGGCTTATTTTCCATGTACTTTAAGTTCCTGCATTTTAATCTCGCCAGCGGCATTGCCAGTGATTTCATAGGACGGTGGATGATCGCGTAAGCCAATTCTAATGACAAAAGGTGTTACATAACCAGAAGGTAAAAATATAAGTTTTGGGACAATGGTTTCTAGATCTTGTTCGTCCTCAGAACCCATGCCGGGTATCTGTGGGCGATTCAACACACGCAGTTGAAGTACTATTTTGTTACCAAGATCATGAAAACGAAACAAACGATCATGAGTTAGGGGTTGCCAAGATGCGTTGTGGTCGGCGACAACAAATTGATAAAATCCAAAACCATTACCTTTGATTGCCCAACCTATAATAGCCGGTTGAAGTACCGCTTGTTGTTGCGCTGTATGTAATAATAAATAAAGCTCCATTGCTGAATTTTGCATACGACGAGTTTGGCCGAAGTCGCCAAAACGTAATACCGCAAAACTTGCTGCAATGCCAATAATCAGCACCACCACCATGATTTCAATGAGTGTGAAACCTTGATTTTCAGCTGTTCGCCCTTCGAGACGGCCACTGCGTGGCCTCCTCAGGGCGAACGGCAATAAAGTAAGGTGGTCCGTACGGCTACTGGGTGGCCTCCTC
>JBAUEV010000204.1:0-5305 GCA_049678805.1 Gammaproteobacteria bacterium | reverse complement strand
GGTCGTTGGGTAAGAATGTCGTGTGGGTGTCGTTGGAAGACCGTAGAATACAGGGATGTATTCTCCGACCGCAGGACGCAGTTTTGTCTGAAAACGACACTTACACGGCATTCTAAAAATAAGAAATATGCAACAACGCCGGTCAAGCCGCGGCACGTAGATGCGGAGAACATAGGAAACTAAACCTAGTGAAAACTCTTAAATTGAAATTAACAAAAATCTTGGCAATATTATTGATGGGTAGTGGTTTCTCAGTCGCTCATGCGGCAGTTGATATTTATCCATTTACTTCTCCACAACAAGCAATGATTTTTAAACAACTTACTCAAGAATTGCGGTGTTTGGTTTGTCAGAATCAAAATTTAGCAGATTCTAATGCACCACTCGCCAATGATTTGCGCCGCGAAATTTACCGCCTCGTTAATCAAGGTGTCGCTAAAAAACAAATCATCACCTATGTGGTATCCCGTTACGGCGACTTTGTGTTATTTAAACCCAAGGTAACACCTATGACTTATCTTATTTGGTTTGGGCCTTTTGTTTTACTGATATTAAGTTTGTTGAGTTTGATTATATTAATTCGTCGCCGTCAGCAAGCAACTTTGCCACTCACCTTGTCTGCTGAAGAACGTATACGACTACAAACTCTATTGGCAAGAAAAGAATACTTAGGTAATTAAAAAATGATTGATTTTTGGATAATAATATTCGCCATGACCCTGGTCGCATTAGCATTTGTCATAGTACCATTGTTACGTGTTGTGCGATCCAATAATCCCACCACTACACAATCGCATCTGGTACTTTATCAAGAACGTTTACAAACTTTACAACAACAAGTGCTACAAGGAGAAATCACCCAATTTACATTTGAACAATCTTGTTTAGAGCTCCAAAAAATATTATTGCAAGACGTGCCACAGCATGACTCAATAATGCCTGATAATCGTTCCAGCCGCATCATGGCTTTAATTTTGTTAATAACATTCCCACTTATTGCCGGCTTATGGTATTGGCAAAGCGGCGATAGTCGAGGCGTAGCACAATGGCGTATAGTGCAACAACAAGCAGCCCTTGTTAAGGCAGAAATAGCTCAATTGGGTTCACCCGAACAAATTGCGGCTGCACTCCGTACGCATTTACAACAGGACCCGCAAAGCGCAAAAGGTTGGTATCTATTAGGAAGTCTTTATATCGCTTTACAACATTATCCACAAGCGGTCGCAGCGCTCGAACGTGCCAATCAATTACAACCAAATGATCCTGCTATCCTGGTCAAATATGCTGAAGCACTTTTTTTCAGCCATAACACCTTGAACACACAAGCACAATCATTACTCAATCGTGCCTTACAAATCACACCCCCGAACGTTAACGCATTGAATTTGCTTGCTACTGGAGCTTACCAAGCGGGTAATTACGCGACGGCCATTCATTATTGGGAGCAATTATTACAACAATTTCCTGCAGATAGCTCAGATGGTAAAGCATTATTAGCAATGATTGCAGAGGCACAAAAAAACTTGCAACAACATCCAGCACTAAATCCAGTGAAATTATCAGTACATGTCATGTTAGCAGCAAATATACGTGCCTTAGTTTCACCTACTGATAGTGTGTTTATTTATGCTAAAGCAGAATTAGGACCACCCATGCCATTAGCAGTAGTACGTAAGCAGGTTAAAGATTTACCCTGCACGGTAATCCTAGATCAAAGTCAGGCGATGACATCCAGCCTTAGTTTACAAGACGCCAAAACAATACGCATTGTTGCTCGAATTTCAAAGTCTGGCCAAGCATTACCCCAAACAGGTGATTGGCAAGGAATAAGTAATGTAATTAAAACGCAGCATCCACCATCAAAGATTAACGTGCAAATTGGACAACAGATTTTTTAATGTTTTAGGTGTTTCTAGCAATAGATTATTATGAGATATTGCTGCAGAATAGTAATCTACAGCTAAACAATGGACATGATGTATTATTTTCTTAAGGATTAGGAGAGGAAGATGGAACTTCAAACATTAACTTACACCAAGGAAAAGGGCTGGTCAGTTGCCGAGTTTCCAGAGTTAGATTCCCCCAATACCTTAATTATTGCCTTTGGGGCACAAGAGTATATTAATGACCAAAAACCTTTGAAACAACTTATTAAATCCTATCCTCAAGCTAAAATTATTGGTTGCTCAACAGCGGGTGAAATTTCTGGTGCAGTAGTTACCGATGCCAGAATAGTCGTTGCGGTCGCCAAATTCAAAAAAACCCACCTAGAAGAAGCCAGTGCTGAAGTTCATTCTGCCGATGATTCATTCGCCGCAGGCGAGAAAATTGCTAAAAAACTAAATCACGATAGTTTGCGTGGCATTTTTATGCTTTCTGATGGACTTAATGTTAATGGTAGCCAGTTCATCAAAGGTTTAAACTCCCTATTAACAAGTGAGGTAAAAGTAACGGGTGGATTAGCGGGTGACGGTAATCGTTTTAAACAAACTTGGATAATTTATGATGGGGAACTACGCGCTAATCTCATTACCGCGATTGGATTTTACGGCAATGATATTCACATTGGCCATGGTTCGCGCGGTGGGTGGGATAGCTTTGGACCCGAGCGTCACATTACTAAATCAAAGAATAATGTGCTTTACGAATTAGATGGTAAACCAGCCCTTGAATTATATAAAGAGTATTTAGGTGAGCGCGCTAAAGGGTTGCCGGCTACCGGTTTGCTATTCCCCTTAGCTATCCGCCAAAATGAAGATGATACCAAAGAAATTGTTCGAACCATTTTAGCTATTGATGAAAAAGAGCAATCAATGACTTTTGCAGGCGATATTCCTACTGGTTATCTTGCAAAATTAATGCGCGCTCATTTTGATCGTTTAATTACTGGCGCTAATGAAGCTGCAGCCACAGCCGCAGAAAACCAACAAAATGCGCACACATTATTATCAATAGCAATAAGTTGTGTGGGGAGACGTTTACTACTTGGTGAATACACCGAAGAAGAGACTGAATCCACCTTAGAATCATTACCTAAAGGAACCCAACAGATAGGATTTTATTCTTATGGGGAAATTTCACCTTACGCTTCAGGATATTGTGACTTGCATAATCAGACGATGACGCTCACTACATTCTCTGAGGAATAGCAAGCATGACCATCCATAGCGTATTATTGCGGCAATTACGACGCTGTCACCTCAGTGAAATCGAACATCCACAGACACTGAGTCAATGGCAACAGTTTTTAGATCGTATAAACCACTCTTATGATGAAATAGACCAGGATCGTTATTTAACTGAACGTTCTCAAGAAATATCTGCTCATGAAATGCAAACCTTGTATACGGCATTAGAAGAAGCGCAAAGCATCGCTCATATTGGTAGTTGGTTTTACAATGTAGCAACAGGAGAGATGCAACTTTCCAAAGAAGCACAGAAAATTTTAGGGAGAGATCCACTATCACCTCTAACGAGTTATCAACAAATTTTAGAGATCATCCATCCTAATGATAAACAGTATTTTCAACAACTGATGCAAGAATTATTAAATAATAATAAAGATTATGAAGCTGAAATTAGAATTTTAATAAATAAAAAAATTTATTGGTTGAACGTTTTAGGAAAAAAATTACATAATAAAAAAAATAATAAAATGGAAAAATTAAGTGGAACGATCATGGATATTACCAATCGTAAGTTAACCGAATTACGACTCGCATTAGAACATGCTGTGGTTCATCTATTAATTGAATCTGATTCTTTCAGTGAAGTTATGCCCAAGATCATCCAACAAATTTGCCAAACTTACGATTGGCAATTAGGCGTATATTGGAGTTGGGATGCCAAACGTTTAGTGTTAGTACGTAAAGAAATTTGGGGGAACTCTCCCCAGACTGTAAAAAAATATAAAGAAAATATTAAAAATGATACGTGTGGATTGGATTCATCCCTTTTAATTACTCAAGGATTATCTGAAAGTAAGCAAATCGCAATAGATAAAATTAAACATATAAGTTATCAAAATTTAGCAAAAGAACTGGATATTCATAGCGTTCTTATTTTCCCTGTAGAAAGTAAAAGAGAGTTATTATTTGTCTTAGAATTTTTTAGTTCAGGAAATGAGGAGCTTGACAAAATTGCTCAGCAAAATATAAATTCAATAAGTTATCAAATGCTGCAATTTTATGAACGAAAACGTGCTCAAGAACGTGAAGTACAATTAAGCAAACAATTAACTACTATAAAACGTGCTGGAATGGCAGAAACAGCCACCAGTGTGTTGCATAACGTTGGCAACGTTTTAAATAGCGTCAATGTGTCAGCCGCTTTATTATCCGAAAAACTATTGAATACAAAAATGTCAAACCTAAAAAATATTGCCGATCTATACCAACAACATAGTGCTAATTTAGGGGAGTTCATAACGCAAGATCAAAAAGGTCAGAGAATACCCGCATATCTTTTAAGGTTAGCTCAATACTGGGATCAAGAAAAAGACGAATTACTTAAAGAACTTAAATCATTAAGAAAAAATATTCAACATATTAAAGACATTATTACAATACAACAATCTATTAGCTCGTCTGCTGGTATTATTGCTCCATACCCACTTACTAATATTTTAGAAGAAGCTTTAACAATTCATGCAGATGGCCTTGAAAGAAATAAAATCCGAATCATTCGCGACTATCAATTTAAAGAAGCGATTCCAATAGATAAGGTTAAATTACATCAAATTCTAGTGAATCTTATTAAAAATGCTAAAGATGCAGTTCTAGAAAAAAATATTCCTGACAAAAAAATTACCTTAAGCCTTAATAATACAGAAGACTCAGTGCAAATTCGAATTAGCGACAACGGCATTGGTATTTTGCAAGAAAACTTAACTAAAATTTTTTCTTATGGTTTCTCTACCAAGAAGAACGGGCACGGTTTTGGTTTGCATTCAAGTGCGATATCGGCAAAAGAAATGAATGGCAGTTTAATCGCCGAGAGTGAGGGGTTAGGTAAAGGCTCCACTTTTACCTTACAAATACCAAAGCAAATGCCTGAAGAAAAAAAGGCTTCTAATTAAAAATTATTATTTCAGTTAAAAATTCTTTAACGGGAGTTAACTAAATGAACAACGATGTTCAAGTTCGTTTATTAGTGGTAGATGACAATCCATCCATTCAGGAAGATTTTCGCAAAGTATTACAATTTAAAAACCAAATCAGCGCCGAAATGCAGGAAGATGAATTGTTTCTTTTTGAAAGCTCAACTAAAAATCAATCAGCTTTACCCAGTTATATCATTGATACTG
>JBAUEV010000203.1:0-3386 GCA_049678805.1 Gammaproteobacteria bacterium | reverse complement strand
TAGTGCAACGTTGGCGAGAGCAAGTTGGTGCAGAGTTTATATTATTCATAGGGGTATTACGTTATTACAAAGGACTGTTTACGTTGTTAGAGGCTGCTCGGGGTTTACAAGTGCCTATTGTTATCGCAGGTGATGGGCCGCTCCGCAAAGCATTGCATCAATGCGCACAATCCTATCGTTTATCCCATGTGCATTTTACCGGTGCAGTTAACGAAATAGATAAAGTAGCATTATTACAATTATCTCGTGCTGTAGTTTTACCGTCGCATTTACGTTCGGAAGCCTTCGGTATAAGTTTGGTTGAGGGTTTAGCGTTTGGTAAACCCTTAATTTCTACAGAAATTGGCACAGGAACAAGTTATGTTAACCAAGATAACGTAACCGGCTTGGTGGTGCCTGGTAATGACCCAAATCGGCTAAAAATGGCTATGAACACACTTTATCACGATGAGATGTTAGCTAAACAAATGGGTAGAGCAGGGCTGGCTCGTTATGAAGAGAATTTTTCAGCATCTTTAATGGGGCAACGTTATGCTGAGTTATATAAAACATTAGCGAACAAGGCGTCAAAAAATAGTAAAGATCAGTAATTATTTATACTTTGCCTAGCTTAAAAACAAGATTTTTGTGTAAAAGATAGGCTATAACTGCACATATTAAGGTTGCTATCAAGCCTCTAATATAAAGATTTTGCAGAAAATAACCAGCAAATTTTATTATGAATATATTGACGAAATAAAGCACAGCATAAACAGCAATAAAACGAATAATGAGCCTATTGTTGGTGTTTTTAAATACTAATTTTCCTGTGGTTTGGAAATTGAATAACACACCTAAACAAGTTGCGAATAATACCGCCAGCGTGTAATGAAGTCCGGCATGAATCAATACTGAAAATAGAGCGTAACTGAATAATGTGTTGATCCCACCTATAAATAGGAATTTTAAAAATTGTGGGCGAGTCTCATAAAATTTATAGAGATTCATTAACATGTTATGTCAAACCTTCTAATTGCAGAGCAAATTTTTTCCCTATCTCAACACCCCACTGGTCAAACGGATTAATTCCCCAGATCACGCTTTGTACGAATATTTTATGTTCGTGTAAGGCTAACAAAGCGCCCAAAGTAAAAGGTGTTAGCTTATCAAACAACAACATATTGCTAGGACGATTACCCGGCAATACTTTATGCGGGGCTATCTTTTCAATGCTATCTGCTGGCAGATTTTTCTGCTGTAATTCCTTAATGACTTCTGTCAAGCTTAATCCCTCCATCAGTGCTTTGCTGTGGCCAAACGCGTTAGCTACTAAAATGGCTTGATGAGTATTGAATTCATGATGCCCCTGTAGAGGTACGATAAAATCAGCGGGAATAATTTGTGTGCCTTGATGCAGTAGTTGGTAAAAAGCATGCTGACCAGTAGTGCCCGTTTCACCAAAAATAATTTGCCCAGTTGGATAATCAATACCATTGCCATCTTGAGTAACCTGTTTCCCAGTGCTTTCCATCTCTAATTGTTGCAAATAAGGTGGCAGTTCTTTTAGCAACTCCGTATAAGGCAAAATCGCCCGTGCGTGCGTACCAAAAAAATTGTTATACCAGATATTAATTAATCCAAAAATAACTGGCATATTTTCGTGCAGTGGTTGTTGACGAAAATGACAATCTATAGCATAGGCACCTTTTAATAATTCATAAAAATTTTCCATGCCTATCGCTAATGCCGCGGGCAAACCGATGGCTGACCACAATGAATAACGACCACCGACCCAATCGTCCATAAAGAAAATATTCGGTGCAGGAATACCAAATTCTATAGCTTTATCCGGCTGATTAGTAACAGCGATAAAATGTTTGGCACGATCCTGAAGAGTATTGTTCGTTTGCTGAAACCACTGTAAAACAGCTTTAGCATTCGCTAAAGTTTCAACCGTAGTAAATGATTTGGAAGAAATAATGAACAAAGTGGTAGCGGGATTTAGATTTTTTAATGCTTGCGCAACAATATAGTCATCTACATTAGCAATAAAATGTACTCGTAAAGAGGAGAGTTGGTAAGGCGCTAGCGCTTTAACCACTAGATGGGGGCCTAAATACGAACCACCAATGCCAATATTTACAATGTCAGTGATAGGTTGTTGGGTATAGCCTAACCATTGTTGTTGCCGAACTTTATCCACTAATTCGGCCATTTTTTGTAGAGTTTGTTGAATACCTGGCATCACATCCTGACCCTGTACCAAAATGGCTTTATCAGAGCGATTACGCAAAGCAGTATGCAGCGCAGGGCGTTGTTCGGTCTGGTTAACATATTCGCCTTGGAACATTTGCTCAATTCGCTGAGGCAATTGTGTAGCCTCTGCTAATTGGCAAAGCAAACTGATGGTTTTCTCAGTCAAATGATTTTTAGAAAAATCGAATAATAAATTAGCAGCTGTTAAAGAAAACTTTTGTTTACGATTCGGTTCAGCCGTTAACTGGCGTAAAGAATATTGTGCTATCTCTTGCTGATGCGTGCGTAGCGTGTCCCATAGTTGCGACTGGTTGTTTGGGTTGGTCATCCTATTCTTCCCTGCTGTCGTTAAGTATTGTCATTACTCTCGCTGCCTGCAGAAAGCAAGCTTTGCACCGCTTCTGCCAAATCTTTAAATATTCGCGCTTGGCCGATTAATTCAGGATATTTGTCCAAAGTTTCAGTACCATTGCCCGTTTTTACTAACCAAGCGGAACAACCTGCGGCCTGTGCCGCTTGAATATCACATAATGAATCACCAATAACAACGGCCTGAGAAAAGTCGTCAGGGAATGCTTGAGCAATCTGCTGCAATAACCCTGGTTTAGGTTTACGGCATGCACATTGGTCGTCGGGACTGTGTGGACAAAAGAAAATGCCATCAATGTGGCCACCTGTGCTTGCTAATTCATCATGCAGTTTTTGGTGAATTGCTTCTAGTGCTGTTGGCGAGAAGTAACCACGTGCCAAACCCGACTGATTGCTGGCAATAACGACTTGATGTTGAGCACGATTGAGCTTAGCAATAGCCTCGAGACTACCCGGAATCGCTTTCCATTCGGCTGGAGATTTTATATAGTCTGGCGAATCGTAATTAATAACGCCGTCTCGATCGAGAATAACTAACATAATCAGGACACAAGAGTTAACGAAAACGCCAATCATAACATTAGCTTGCTATAATCGAAAGTTTTAATAGGGCAATTCCAGGGCTGGTTTAATGCCAGAGAATGGCCTATGTTGTTTGGCGCTCCATGGTACATCCTTGTACCATCCCGTTATCATCCTGATAACTAGTCGCACTCCACGACAGAGGTGAGTTCCCAACAAGACGACGAGGTGGTTTTAATAACTTGGTCATGGCAACACCT
>JBAUEV010000202.1:0-2024 GCA_049678805.1 Gammaproteobacteria bacterium | reverse complement strand
AACTATCAGCGCTTACGGTTGAGGCAGCAGCTAATATTTCAGCTATCTCTTCAGCATTTGTTGGAGTTTTAATAAAATCTGCACTGGAATCTTCAGGAGTTATATTTACAGCATCAGCTATTGCTTGAAAATCAACAATCGCTTCCCCTTTTAAGCGTCCTACAACTTTATTAGCCCGATATAGTTTTCGCTTGTCTTGTGGAAAAAAATGGAGCATAGTCTGGGAATAATTTTCAATCATAAGTCCGCCCATAACTCCAATTATTGTAGATCTAAACTGTTTTGTATTTATCTCTCCAGTTTCATCCGGTGTATACTTGTCTACACCATGACAAAGACCTTGAGCGCAAATTAGCACTAAGTCGATGCATGTCAAATGTGATTTAGGGGTCCGAGAATAAAACACCCTAGCGCGATTAATAGCTAATGGCATATTTTCTTCAACCATCTGATTCCTAAGTGATTTTAATTCTTTTACAATTTGTTGCAAAACTCCTTTTAGTCTAGATTCTGCATGTTTCATGACATATGAAACAAATTGATAATTAATAGCGTATTTCGAAAGTTCTTCTACTTTCTCATATCTTAATGCAGGAGAAATAAAATCGGAGAACTTCTTCTGTCGTTCACGAAAATATGGTCTAGCAGTTAATATATTACCTCGATCATGTACAATACTTTTAATAAATTGCTTGTACATATCAGAACCATCTGGATCGGCAATAAGTGTTTCTCTAAACTTCTTCTCTAGAGCGAGTAAATTAGTCAACTGACCAAACTGTCGTGTAGTCCAGTCCTTATTAACTCCATGTTTGGTTACGACATTCTTTATGGATTTTGCAAATGCCATAAATTCTTCATTGTCATTATCTTTTATTTTCATAAGCCAAGTCCTTTCGAACGCATCCATGTAGCTATCTTTTCTAACTCGGTTGGATCTGTGCAATTGCTTTTTAAAGTATTAGCACGATAAGATATAATTGTTACATTTCCCAATACATATCCTAAACTAGGAATTAAAACATCCAAAGACGGCGAGCTATCAGAAGGCTTACCTAAGCCTTTATTTAATTTAATTCCTAAAACAGGACAAAGACCGTCTAATGGCCATATATTTTTAATATCCTGTTCTGTGATATTAAAAGGTGTTCCTCTTTTCCTTGCTCTAGTTCGTGCATTGTTTAATGTATATCTAAATGGACGTGCTTCTGCTAAGTCATCCCGATATTTCTTTACTATTTCAGGATGTTCAGATCTATATTTTGCTTGATATTTAAGTTTTTTATCTTTATTTATTTTATAGTCATTTTCTCTACTTTTCTTGACAGAAACTTTTCCAGAGTCAGTTTGTAACCACATGTCTCTAGCGAACTTTAAACATTTTTTACACTGAGAACCACGTTTAACATCCACAACGGTTTCAACAGGGCATGTACTACAAAATTTCATAATTGAACCTCACTAATGCTTGGATAGATGCGTTTGAAAATCTTTATTCTTTCTTTGGCGTGCTTTTCAAGCATTTCAACGTTTTTAATTGCAATATCAATATATAAAAAGTCTTCTTTGCCAATCGCTAATCGGGTACCCCTCCCAATATTTTGGCTAATTTCAACAGGCGATTTGCCTCCTCTTAAGTTAATTATGCAACCTACAGGTCTAAGATCTGTACCTACTCCGATGCAACTAGTTCCAATTAGTATAGGAAATTTTCTGTCGTTAAATTCCTGTACAAATTGTTTTGGATCACTTTTATGATATTCAACCGGTACGGATGCTTGATTAGTTTTAGTGATGCCAGAATGGCAGAATTTAAATTCGTAACGCAAATATGGGGCCAGATAGCTAATTTGCTCTAGCTCGTCAACCAGGATTATTACAGGACGTGCCATGAGTGCTACAGACTTGTTAGCCAGTTCTGCTACCTTCTTATTAAGTTCATTATTGTAAAAAACATGATTTCGTGTCATTTCATTCGCGTCTGAGTTATAATATAAATTATTATTTTTATCTCTAACATCGCT
>JBAUEV010000201.1:0-3587 GCA_049678805.1 Gammaproteobacteria bacterium | reverse complement strand
GTACACCCTCTTTAAAATCAGGGTTATCAAGATGTTGTTCTATTGGTTTTTTTAAAGGGATTGCTTCATTATCAAGTAACAGTCCTTCCAGATGACATTCAATAGCTTCACGGGTATTTTTCACGACTTCTTCAATACTGCTACCTGCAGAAAAGCAACCTGGTAAATCGGGTACAATGGAACCAAAATCGCTGGCTTCATCTTTGTGAATAAAAATAGGGTATTGCATTTTTATGGACCTTTAGTGTTTCAGTTAAGCCTGCTTGTTTTAATATATTGTTGAATGTCTTCATTGGGAAATCCTTTCTTGGATGAGGTACTGTTACCTTGCCTTTCTTAGTTAAATGTTTGTATTGGCAATGACTGCCTTTTTGCGCATGTTTTATCCATCCATCCGCTTCAAGTAACCTAATTATCTCTTTACTATTCATTGGCTCCTCGTTGAATTCGATTATACACACCATACACACTAATGCAATGCCTATATCTTAAAAATTTGCAGTTACTGTAAATCCGCAATTTCAATTCCCAAGGTTTCATCCACTTCCTGCTTTTAGCCAAGACGTTAGCCGGTAAACCTACTGAAGTAGATTACCCTGCTGTTTCCATGATACCTTGACAGTAAATAAGAGGAATTTTTTATATTAAAAACAGAAACTTACAAGGCACTAAAACAGTTACAGTTAAGGTTGCTTTAAGAAAAGTTTGCTAATCTCCTATGGATCGTCATAAGGAGAGTGAATGCAATGCCAGAAAATCACGCCAGTACTTCAAAACCATCTGTACCTCCCGTAACAATGGAGAGCATGCGACTTGAAACCGAAAAGGCTGCAACGCAATTGGAAAATATGCGCCTTAAGCCAACTCTAGTACCACTAGGAGAAGATAGCGACGATGACCGTAATATAAAAACCAACAAAGAATTGATAGAAGCTCCTGATTTCATTACCTCTGCTCAAGGGGTAGGAACTCGCTATTTGTCGCTTTATCCAGAGAAGCCCCAACAAGATGCAATGAGTTGTAGGTTTTTTGATAATGCTAATACCCTGCCAGCCGAGCAAATGGGACAAATTTTACAAGACATTGTTTTGACCCAGGGCAAAGAAGCGCATGACAAAGCTGAAACGGATAATCTTTACAATCAATCCGGCTCAACGCTAATCAGCAGTGTAGTACGTCGTACTGATGCAAATAATAATATGGAAATTCTTACTCCCAACGTAGGTGATTCTCGTGCTTTTGTTATTACCAAGGAAGGCGATCAGTTTGTTTGTCGACCTTTAAACTATTTGCATAAACCGGATGATCCTACTGAGCTACAGCGTATCACAAACGAAGGGGGAGTGGTTTTCGAAGGATATCTCAATAATAAGTTAGCAATGACCCGATCTATTGGTGATGGCTATGTTGGAAATGGTCTTTCCTACGAACCAGGCATTTCTTACATGAAAGTTTCAGCAGAAACCCCGGAGGCCTATCTCATACTCTGTAGCGATGGTATTACTGATGAACTAAATGAATTAGCAATAACAGAACTCTTTAATAATCCAGTAACAAAAGAAAAAATGTTCGCACACCCTAACGGGATAGCTGACTACCTGCGTCAGCGTGCTTATAAAGGCGCCCGAAAGCAGGAAAAAATAGATAATATGTCTATTATCGTTATTGATCTTGTTAAAACCCGTGAAATGCTTAACAATCAGACAATGATTGTTACAGTTGCTGATGGGCATGGTCGCAGGGCACACACAATATCTCAAGCTTTGGTTGAGGAGTTTCCCAGCCGGTTTGTGCTGGAGACTGAAGTTGATAAATCACGCATTTTATTAATATTATCCAATGCCATCACAATGGCTAACCAGGAAGATCTCCCTCCGAATCTGACACTTAGAGCGAGTCTAGAGAATCTACAAAAAATTTTAGAGTCATCAGAGCTAACAATTGTTCAATTCCGGAATATTACTCATAGTATTTTGACGTTGTTAAAGGTATTGCAGAATTCCACTGCTACTTCGGTGGAAAAAACTCAGGCAATTAAAACTTATACGGAACAAATGTCGCCATCAAAAATAACACCTGAGTTGACATCCGAGTTGAAGACGGCTATTAATGAAATAGTGAGTGATGCCGCCGGATTAGTTGTATACAGTTCTTTAAAAACACTACAGACACTTCTTACTGAAAATAATAAAACGCCTCTGCAAGATAGTTTGAATCAATTGGAGTCGGAGTTTCGTAAAGAAAATGGCATAACTGTCCAACACTGCCAAGTGTTAGATGGTACTCTACAATTGCTTGGTGAGTTACAGGATCCCAACCTTACTTTAGAACGAAAAGTTCAGACGGTTGAACGCTATACATACTATGCACAAAAGGTGTTGCAACTACCGATAATGGCAAATGAGCTGAGGCAGGCCACTGAGAAAATAGTCAATGGGGCGCAAAAATTAGCTGTCTCTCTTTTTTTAGAAAAATTAAACGCACTTATTACTACAAATAAACAAATACTGCTGAAAAATGGTTTGATTCAATTGAAGTCAGTGTTTAGTAAAAAAAATTGCATAACTGTCCAACACTGCCAAATATTAGATAGTACTCTAGAATTGCTTGATGGATCGCAGAATTCCTCCACTCTACTGAACGAAAAAATCGAGGCAATTAACGCTTATGAGCAAATAATGTTGGAGCGAGGAATGGAAAGGGAGACTGTTGATAGCATAAAAAATTGTGCGAGCAGTCTAAGTAATTTAACAGCACTCAATGTATCTATTGAAAACTGTAAACTAAGGGTTCTGCAAGATAGATTGAAAAATTTGCGTTATATCTGGTGCCGTGAGTTAAATGAAGAAAAACCCACTCTACAGCATTGCCAAGTGCTAGATAATACTTTGCAATTTCTCACCGACTTTCAGGGTTCTCCAGAACAAAAAATTAAGGCAGTTGAAGACTACGTACAAAAAATGCTACCACTACAAGCGAAGGCGGGTGATCTATGGAAAACCACGTGCAATATAACCCTGGTTGCATGCGCCTTATTATTGTTAGCTATAGCGGCTAAAATCTTATTCACGCTATTCTTACCTGCATTACCAGCATTGTTGGTAACTGCGGTAGTAGTCGGACTGATTGCAACTCCATTTGGGGTGAGTGGTATCTCCATGGTTCGCAGTGCAGCTTCGAGTACATACGCATTTTTCAAAGCCACTCCAATGGATGATGCGATTGAAATGGTGGCTCTAGAAGCGAGGAGATTAGCTGAACAAAAAACCAGTCCTCCTGATCCTGATAACCCAGCACCAGCGCCAGAATCAGCAGTACCAGTAACCAGCCCTTAAAGGCTCGTCATTATCAAAGTCCGCTTAAAATTTCCTGTTGTTGATTAATTATTTCAAACTGTCCGGCTGAAGTTTGGATGAAATTCTGAATTTCACTCAATAATTGTGCTACATGCCGTGCATCGTTCGAGAAGGCAGGGAAGTGCGAAGCACGAGCCGCCGAGCCCGCGGTAGCCGCGTCTAGCGGCGTTAAGTCATTGGCGAAGCCTATTGTTGGCGGAGACAGGACGGCCGCGGCAGAAGGAAATACCG
>JBAUEV010000200.1:0-13002 GCA_049678805.1 Gammaproteobacteria bacterium | reverse complement strand
GAATGTCGTGTGGTGTCGTTGGAAGACCATAGAATACAAGGATGTATTCTCCGACCGCAGGATGCAGTTTTGTCTGAAAACGACACCCACATGGCATTCTAAAAATAAGAAATATGCAACAACGCCGAACAAGTCGCGGCAGGTAGGCAGTGAAGAGGAGTAAATGCATTTGCTCTGCGTTATATTGCCAATTCTCTAGCTCATAATAAATTTGTCCCCTATAATAGATTCTTTACCTGCATACCTAAAGACATTTATGAACGCATCACAACCGATAGGCATTTTCGACAGCGGGATTGGTGGCCTTACAGTAACGCAAGCTGTAGTACAAGCTCTGCCGCAAGAAAATATCATCTATTTTGGCGATACCGCGCATTTGCCCTATGGCGACAAATCCGCCGCTGCTATTCAGGCCTATTCAGTAAGAATCGCAGAATTCCTCCTGCAACGGCGATGTAAGATAATTTTGATCGCTTGTCACACTGCTTCTTCCACAGCTTATGACTTAGTAAAAGAGTATGTTGGTGATAAAGCCATCGTAATAAATGTGATTGACCCTATGATTCATTATCTTAGTGAGCATTATGCCAATAAAAAAGTTGGCCTAATTGGTACTAAGCAAACAATTCATTCAAATATTTATGGAAAAAAAATTGATGCGCTAAATGCAGGTATTGTTTTATCCGCTCATGCCACTCCTTTATTAGTCAATGCGATTGAAGAAGGATTTATTAATCATCCCATTATTAATGAATTGCTAAAAGAGTATTTATTACATCCAACACTGCAAGAGATTGATGCTTTGATTTTAGGCTGCACTCACTACCCCATTATCAAAGAAAACATTAAAACTTTTTTTGCTCCACAAGTAGAAATCATTGATTCTTCTACATTGGTAACAACTGCTGTTAAAACTCGCCTGATTCATGAAAATTTACTCAACACAGAAGGGAAAGGAGACAAACAATTTTTAGCATCTGATTATACGGAAGCTTTTGCACGTTGCGCCAAACTCTTTTTTGGGGAAAATATCACCCTCACCCATTATCCGCTATGGTCATCCTAGCTCTACAACCAATTGAACCCATGCGCCATCATAAATGCCAAACCGCCAAACGATGAGATAAAAGCCATTAGAAAAATTCCAATTAGCCATTTGAAATTGGAGTCCATTTTATTATCAAGACGTTGGATCTGAGTTTCTAATTTAATATCAAGACGTTGAATCTGAGTTTCTAATTTAATATCAAGACGTTGGATCTGAGTTTCTAATTTACCATCAAGACGTTGGATCTGAGTTTCTAATTTACCATCAAGACATTGGATCTGAGTTTCTAATTTACCATCAAGACGTTGCAACTGACTTTTTATATCAGTAACGTCCGTTAAAATATGATGCACATCAGACTCCAGTTTTGCTACACGTACTTCTAATGACATGTTACCACCTCCATCACCCCCGCCTTTTATTGTAAGAGGCTGAATCACATTTTTCTTTGGCTCATTCATCATCTACCCTTTTTAGTATAATAGTAACAAGTATTCCCTCTTCTTTTTTGAGCTTTACCGAATCAGAAAAACTTCATCGCACTAAACTCTTGCCATATAATAGTAAGAACTTCTGCTTCTCATATCATAGCAAAAAATTGAACGGCTCTCACTTCGTCAAATCATCATTTAACACACGACAATGTGTTTCACGCAAAAAGAACGATATAACAACTGTTAATAAGAGGCCTAATGGCAGTATTGATAAAGCTAATTGGAAATTGCTGGATGAATATAACCGTACTCCATTAGCCATTTGTCCCGACCAAAACATATCCAACACTTTACCAATCAAAGGCTGGAACAGGACCCCACCAATCATGACAAACATATTAGTCAGCGCAATCGCAGTACCTGCTGAACGCAACGGACTGATTTCACGTCCTACTGCAAAAACAATCACTTGCGCACTGGAGAAAAAGCCAAAAACAAAGAAAATAACATAAATAGCATGCGCCGATACCCCTGGCACATATAACACAACTGCTAAAAGTAAAGCCGCAAAGGCAGAACCAATGGTCATTGGTAAACGACGTTGGTAAATACGGTCAGATAACCAACCCATCAGCGGCCCACCAATAGCCCAACCAAGGAAAATCATCGAAATAGCTTGGGCGGCCGCTTGTGGTGAGAAATGATGCACTTCTTGCAAATAAGGATTTCCCCATAATTCAGCAAATGCTGAGGTCGGGATATACATCATACAACCAATAGCACCCGTAACCCATATTTGTGGGTTACGAATAATTTTAAATAATCCAATAAATACCGATTTAAAAGAACTTTCTTGATGGCTAACATCTAAACGATGTTGATATTTACCACCATCACGTAAAGTCAGAAACATAAATACCGTCAACACTAGGCCAGCAATCACCGTAATAAATGAAGTCGAACGCCAACCATGTGCCGCTACCCATTTGGTTAATAGCAAATTACCCACAATTCCGCCCACTGTACCCAACGTTGTCGTAAGCCCTGAAACCAAAGCAAATTTTTGCGGCGGTAACCAGATAGTAGCTAGTTTCATTACTCCTACAAACGCAAAAGCGGAACCAAATCCCACCAAAAAACGTCCTATCTGAGCTACCCATAAGTGCGGGGTGGCAGCAAAAAGATAGCTGCCGAGTGCGCAAGCCACACCCGCAACAGTGAAAAGCCGTCGTGGTCCAAAGCGATCCATGGAAACACCAACCACCAATTGCATGGGGGTATAAATGTAATAATAATAGGCTGCTAAATTGCCCAATGCCGTAGCGCTTATGTTATAAGCCAGCATCAGTTCGTGGGTCATAACGCTAGGCGCAACTCGCAACAAATATTCATAGAAGTAAAACAATGCCCCAACTGAACACATCAGCCAGGGAACAAAAGACGCTATCCAACCTCTAGCAGTATGTGCCGCTTCAACAGACACTCCTGCTGGATGTGCATAAGCGAGGGATTCTTGGGATTCTGGGGTTAGAGACATTAATGTATGCTCCTCATAATTATACGCCATGCCAGGCTTGCCACCTTTATTGGTGGCAGACTAGTAATAGCAAATAGGTCATTTGCAGAATGGCGGAAGTTTACCACATCCTTCCTCTATTTTAGAAATTATAATGGTTGCAAATTAACTCATTAAGAGGGTTGATTTGGTGACACACAAAGTTCTCGCGTTTCATCAGTTATTTTTTCATTAACTTCTTTAACGCTAATTTTCTGGCTTGCTTCTGGTTTCTCTAATTCCCGGCGTACCCAGAAAGCGGTAAGCTGTTTGAGACTGACAGGTTTATACGTTTTTATTTTCTGGACAATTAAATCAGCTTTTTTAAGGGGATCCGTTTCTTCCAAAATCTTCTTGTTGTATTTAAGATCTGCCTTAATTTCTTTATAAGCTTGCTTTCCGCCATCACCAAGTTGCTCTTCATTTAAATTTAACCCAAGCTCAGTCAACGTGGTGTTAGCCTTTAGGCTTTCCGCTACGGCTATTACTCCTTCATCGCCAATTGAGTTCCCACCCAAATCAAGTCTAGTCAGCGTGGTATTAGTTTTTAGGCTCTCTGCTAGGGCTTTCGCTCCTGCATCGCCAATTTGGTTCCCATCCCAACCCAAACTAAGTGTGGTCAGCGTGGTATTAGTTTTTAGGCTCTCCGCTAGGGCTTTCGCTCCAGTATCGCCAATTTTGTTCCCCTTCCAAGCAAAACCAAGTGTAGTCAGCGTGGCGTTAGTTTTTAGGCTCTCTGCTACGGCTATCACTCCTGCAGCGCCAATTTGGTTCCCATTCCAACCCAAAATAAGTCTGGTCAGCGTGGCGTTAGTTTTTAGGCTCTCCACCAGGGCTAACACTCCTGCAGCGTCAATTTGGTTCCCACTGCAACCCAAACAAAGTGTGGTCAGCGTGGTGTTAGTTTTTAGGCTCTTCGCTAGGGCTATCACTCCTCCCTCATCGCCAAATTGGTTCTCCGGCAAACCCAAACTAAGTATGGTCAGCGTGGTGTTAGTTTTTAGGCTCTCCGCTAGGGCTTTCACTTCTGTAGTGCCAATTTGGTCCCAATATAAATCAAGTGAAGTCAGCGTGGTATTAGTCTTTAGGCTCTTTGCTAAATCCATTACTTCTTGATCGCCAATGAAGGAGCCTCTCATACTAAGCGAAGTAAGCGTAGGATCATTTTCACGTAAACGTTGTAGAGTTTCAGGATTAATTGGCACGGTTTTCTTCTCTTATATTTTGATTTTGTAAACATAACCGAATAATTCGATCTTACATCATTCTGCGGGATTTTAACACCCAGATTGCCAGAAATTGCAGCGTCTTGATTGAGAACTGTAACAATACTAGCCCTACATTGTGAAGTTTTTCGATTGAAAAACGTTTCACGTTCTAAGCAAGAGGGGTTGTTAAAAATCACAGCTTGGGGGTTTGATAGGTATAGACCGCTTGACCTATGGCTTTCGTTACATTTACAATGCGCACCTACGTTATTATTTGAGGTGCATTATGAAACCGGGTATTCATCCTGAGTACAAAGAAATGAAGGTCACTTGTAACTGTGGTAACACTTTTACCACACGTTCTACTCGAGGTGGGGAATTGCATGTTGAAATTTGTTCAAATTGCCACCCTTTCTACACAGGTAAGCAAAAACTGATAGATACCGCAGGACGTGTAGAACATTTCCGGAAAAAATATCAGAGAGGCAAATAATATAACTATTACCCTTCAGGATGCGATTTTTAGCAACCCTTCTTACTTCAAACTTGAAATGTTTTTTAATTGAAAAACCTCACCATACAACAAGTATTGCTCCCGTTTTTCTTAATCAAAACGTTTCAATTTCTGGTAATCTGGACATTAAAATCTCCTCTCTTGAGGTGTAATGCGTATATTTTGAGATTCTGAAGGAGCGTAGCGACTGAAACAATGATGGGTTTTTAACAGTTGTCAAATTCCGCCGCCAATATCGAGCACCCTGTGTCCCTTGAAACAAACCAATCATTGGGCGTGATAACAATGAAAAAGGAGTACCTTCCGCTAATTTCTGCTCAATATAAGGTAAATACTCCTCTACTAAATCGACACGAGAAATGACTGAACGCTGCACACCGTAAAATACTTGATCTAGATTAGCTAACAAGTAAGCATTACGGTAGGCTTCCCGACCAATCATTACTCCATCAACCTGCAATAAATGTGTGTGAATCTGTTGAAAATTTTTCACTCCCCCATTTAAAACAATACCTAAATTAGGAAAGTCTCGTTTCAAACGATAAACCCAATCATAATTTAAGGGTGGAATTTCACGATTCTCCTTCGGACTCAAGCCTTTTAACCATGCTTTGCGCGCATGCACCACAAAAGTATTACACCCTGCTGCTGCAACCGTTGTAATAAAATGCCATAAATGCTCATAAGAATCACACTCATCAACACCAATACGGGTCTTCACAGTAATTGGTAAATCAACTGCGTTTTTCATAGCAGCAACACATTCTGCTACTAATTGTGGTTCTTTGAGCAAACAAGCACCAAAACGCCCTGCTTGTACGCGATGACTAGGGCAACCTACATTCAAATTAATTTCGTCATAGCCATAATCGGCAGCAATTTTAGCGCACTGTTGTAATTGATCGGGTTCACTACCACCTAATTGCAAAGCAAGTGGATGCTCAGCAGCATCATATCCCAGTATCTTTTGCCGATTACCACGTAAAATAGCTTGCGTAGTTACCATCTCTGTATAAAGTCGTATCTTTCGAGATAATAAGCGCAAAAAATAACGGCAATGACGATCCGTGTAATCCATCATTGGCGCAACAGAAAGCAAATCGCACTTCATGTTAATTTGCTCGTATTCTTTTTGGGGTAAATTTCGACTTGTAAAATCCTTGGGCCACGCATTTTAAGGATAACAACTTCAAAAGCATCAAAAGTGAGCTTTTCACCTACGTGAGGTAAACGGCCTAGAGTAGTCATAATTAAACCGCCGATAGTATTGACCTTTTCATCTAAATTTTTTATCTCAACATTTAAAGCCGTTTCCAATACATAGAGCGGTGTATTGCCTTTCATCAATAAAGTGCCATGTTTTTGCAATAACCAATCGACAGGTGCACGATGAAATTCATCGCGAATTTTACCTAGCAACAATCCTAATAAATTATCCAGCGTCACAAACCCCACCACGGCACCCCGATCGCTATGTACCACGGCAAAATGCGCATAGCCCGTGCGAAATCGGTTTAGTAACTCTAATGCTGGTAAATCTGCTGCTACGTTTAAAATAGGGCGTACAATTGATACCAATTCTCTCATAGGCAGATTTTCGCTAAGTTCTGCAAATAAATCTTTGACGTGAATTAAGCCTTTTATCTGATTAATATCCTCTTCAAAAACTGGATAACGACTGAAACGATGTTGTGTAATGATTTTTAAATTTTCTGACAATGATTTCTTTAAGTCTAATGCAATCATTTCTTCAACTGTTCGCATTAGATCAACCACTTTCCGTTCAGCAAATTCAAGTACATACTGCAACATTTGCGATTCTTCTACAGCAAATCGGCCATGTAAATGCCTCGAACTTAAAATGATGCGAAGTTCTTCTGTAGAATAATGACCTTCCATATCATGCGTTAAGCTAATACCAAAGGCACGTAGAATCAAATTAGCACTTTTATTTAATAGCCAAATAAGGGGATACATTATCCAATAAAAACCATAGAGTGGTACGGCTGACCATAATGAGGTTACCTCAGTTTTACGAATAGCAACTGATTTGGGAGCTAATTCCCCTACCACGATATGTAAAAAAGAAATCAGCAAAAAAGCTATGAAAAAGGCTGTAATTTTAACTGTGGTTGGGGAGAAAATATTAAAATATTCTAATATTGGCTCTAATAATGTAGCAAAAGCAGGTTCGCCAATCCAACCAAGACCCAATGAAGCCAAGGTAATACCTAACTGACAAGCCGATAGATAAGCATCTAAATGACGATGGATAGTTGCTAGTATTCGCCCACGAAACCCGTAAATAGCGACAATTGGTGCAATTTGAGTACCACGCAATTTGACAATCGCAAATTCTGCCGCAACAAAAAAGCCATTTAGCAACACTAATGTTAATGCAAGTAATATCAGCAATATATTATTCATGATAGTCTGTGATGCTCATCCGAAAAAGCTACTCCAAAGGTTCCAAATGCTCAATAATTAATTGTATTTTTTGCAAACCACGGAACTCATTAATATCGAGACGATAAGCCGTTTTTATTGTGCGACAGCGGTAATTAGGCCAAATTTCATTATTAATATTGAAAGCAATTGCTTCTATCTGTTGTTTGGTACCGTCTATTTGTAATGTCATTTTTAGGTGATGTTGTCCCACCAAACGTTGTTGCACCAATTCAAAAACTCCATCAAATAAAGGCTCTGGAAATCCTTGCCCCCATGGATTTGCTTCGCGTAACATACGTGCTGTTTCCATTGAAAACTCTGTTGTTGCCAATTCTCCATCAGAATAAATTTTGTCTTGCAAATCTTCATCACGTAATAGTTTTCTTACTTCTTCATCAAATGCACGACAAAATTGCGGATAGTGTTCATGACGCAGCGTTAAACCCGCTGCTGCTGCATGACCACCAAACCGTTGCATAATTGCTGGGTAACGTGTCGCAACTCTATCTAATACATCACGAATATGCAGCCCAGGCACGGAACGCGCTGAGCCTTTTAATTCCATATCATTCGCTTTGGCAAAAACAATGATCGGACGATGTAATTTTTCTTTAATGCGTCCTGCTAATATCCCAACCACACCTTGATGCCAATCAGGATCATATAAACATAAACCTAGAGGCAACTCATTTTGCCAATTCAATTTTGCGAGGGCTGCTTGCGCTTGCTGCTGCATATCTGCCTCGATTACTTGGCGTTCACGGTTAAGTGCGTCTAACTGTAATGCCATTGCTTTTGCTTTATTACTGTCATCACTCAGCAAACATTCTATACCTAACGCCATGTCTTCTAAGCGCCCTGCAGCATTCAAACGCGGCGCTATGGCAAAACCTAAATCACTTGCCACCAAATGCAATGGATTACGGCCTGCAACTTCTAGTAATGCTTGAATGCCTGGTCGCATTTTACCAGCACGGAGATATCGAAGTCCTTGCTGTACAAGAATACGATTATTTTGATCGAGGGGTACAACATCAGCAACCGTACCTAACGCCACTAAATCAAGAAATTGTGCCATATTGCTTTCAGCAATTCCTTGCTGCTTAAACCAACCGATGGTGCGCAAATGACTACGTAGTGCGAGCATGACATAAAAAATAACGCCGACCCCAGCAAGGTTTTTACTGGGAAACTTATCATCCAGTTGATTAGGATTAATAATAACATCAGCAGCAGGCAATTCAGCACCCGGTAAATGATGATCGGTAATTAATATTTTAATACCTGAGGCTTTAGCTGCTGCAACGCCTTCTATGCTAGAAATGCCGTTATCTACAGTAATAATCCAATTAGGTTGGCGCTCAGCCGCTACAGCAACGATTTCAGGCGTTAAACCATAGCCATAAGTAAAGCGATTGGGTACTAAATAATCCACCTGCTGTGCACCAAAACAACGTAAAGCGCTTATCGCTAAAGCAGTGCTCGTTGCACCATCCGCATCAAAATCACCAATAATCAATATTCGCTGCTGTTCTATTAACGCTTGGGCAAGATAAGCAGCCGCTTTATCAATATTTTTAAGGGTATGATAGGGTAACAAATTTTCGAGTGCATGTTCCAACTCGCTAGGGGAAACAATCCCACGTGCCGCATAAATCCGTCGTAATAAAGGGTGTAAATGTTTAGCCTGAGATAATTCTGAGGATACTGGTCGCCGGATAATAGTTGTTGTCATTTAGAAAAATCTCCGCCACCATGGACGTCGCTGACGATCGTTAACATTATAAAGGCTCCCATCACTAAGACATAGGTTAATACTGATTAATTTTCTAGCACGTAATGCTATTAAGACTGGGTTTAACCACTGATTTTTGACTTCTTCAGATATGTACCTTCCTGATAAATCTAATAAATACTCACCTGACTTATCCATTTGCGTCAAGCATTGGTTAAAATGCTGGGGGAGTTCTACTAAATGAGTGTTAGTAAACATCCCCAAACCCTTAATTAACAGGTTGCTATACCAAATCTGTTGCCACTGAGGTAATGGCTTGATCTTTGGCAGATTACCTTCGCCCCAGAACCACAAGCTATTAATAAGCGGTTGACCACAGGTAGCCCGTTTACGGTTAACCACACTTTCATGAAGCAGCATTTGTATTTCTGTGAGTAACGTTTGCCATTTTTTAGCACCCTTGCCATGTGGCAAATAATCACCTATTGCTTTGCCCAAGACTTGGGATGGACTAAAAGTAATAATGTCGGGTTTTTCTGGAAGTTCTAAACACCATTCGTGATTACCAATCATATGAAGCTGAAAGCCATCTTCAAGCAGTAAATTGTTGAGCAATGCCTGCAAAGTAACCATTTCTGCTGCTGTTATCTGCAGATGAGTAGTGCTGACCAAATAAGCATTATTAGCGCCCACTGCTATTGCAACGGGGTCGGCACGTAACCATCCACTTTGATTCACTGCTAACCCCCCCGCCAATGCGGTAATAGCTGCTGCAGGTAACTGTGAATTGATATCAAATTGAAATAAACTGAATAAGGTTCGTTCAAAATAAGTAATAGAAGCTTCAAGTAGAGGATTAGCATTCTCTAGGATTTCATCCAATACTTGTTTCGGCAAAAATTGAGGCAAAATGATTGTGATCGCCCGTTTTCCTTTTGAATGAGGTATACCCATTTTTAACCTATCAGTAGACTTATTACAAAACACACTATTGTTACAAAACACAGTATTGGTTTTTCATTATAAGCCACCTTCTATTGCAACCCTAAATAAAAAGTTCCATACTGATTTATAACTTAACTTGGCTTACTTACCATGTTGCTAACCCAAGACAGCCCACAAGGCAAATACCAAATTCGTAACTACCAACCAGGCAGTATTACGATTAATGATACGGTTTATACCGAAAGCTTAATTGTTACCTTAACAACACTCATTACTCCTTGGCCACCGCGTTCTGTTGCGGAACTTAGCCAGGCACATCTCACTCCCTTATTGGAACTACATCCAGCTATTGTGTTGTTGGGTACTGGCCCATCAGGGAAATTTTTATCGCCGGCTTTGCTGGCGCCATTATTTAACCAACAAATTGGGGTTGAGGTAATGGATACCGCAGCAGCTTGTCGCACATTTACCGTGCTTACGGCTGAAGGACGAAATGTTGCTGCGGCATTGCTAATTGAGTAATCTGGAGAAATAAATAATCATGTCATCAACACTGCGGGTTGTTCTTGCTCAAATTGATTTATTAGTAGGTGATATCGAAGGAAACGCTGATAAAATCATTGCACAAAGTCGACGTGCACGAGATCAATTTAAAGCAGATTTAGTCGTTTTTCCTGAATTATCATTAACAAGCTATCCCCCTGAAGATTTGCTATTACGTCCCGCATTATATCAACGTGTTAATGCCGCTTTACAAAAACTGCAAGACAATTTAAAAGATATTGATGTCATCATCGGCTATCCTGCACAAACGCCAGAAGGTTTTTATTATAATAAAGCAAGCTTGATTCATAAGGGCGCAATTGCTGTAAGTTACTGTAAACAAATACTTCCCAATTACAGCGTATTTGATGAAAAACGCTATTTTAAACCTGGACATCGTCCGTGTGTAACCACCATTAAAGGGATACCTGTAGCAATCACTATTTGTGAAGATATGTGGCATCACCGGCCGATGTTAGAGGCAGCTCAAGCAGGTGCTAAATTAATGATTAGTATCAATGCTTCCCCCTTCGATCATTGCAAACCTTTAGCTCGCGAACAGAAGATGGCACAACGCGTCAAAGAAGGAAATATGCCTTTAATTTATGTCAACCTGGTTGGCGCGCAAGATGAGCTGGTATTTGATGGCGGCTCAATGGTACTCAATGCACAAGGAGAAGTTTGTTACAGCGCCGGATTTTACAAAGAAAAACTCCTACCCGTTGATATTGTATTTGATGGGGTTGTACACGTCCCTCCTAACCGAGTATTACCTATACCCTCTGAAGAAGAGCGTGTTTATAAGGCATTGGTACTAGGTGTAAGCGATTATATCCACAAAAATAATTTTCCGGGCGCACTGGTTGGCTTATCCGGTGGTATTGATTCGGCATTAACATTGGCAATTGCGGTAGATGCCATTGGTAGCAACCATGTTGAAGCCGTATTAATGCCATCTCGTTATACATCCGAAATGAGCATCACAGATGCTAAAGCAGTCGCCGAAGCCTTGGGGGTTAAATATCGCATTATCTCCATTGAAACCGTTTTTCAAGCTTTTCTAGAAACATTGGCACCTGAATTTGCTGGTTTACCAGAAGATACGACTGAAGAAAATTTGCAATCACGCTGCCGTGGCACATTGTTGATGGCAATTTCTAACAAGCTAGGCTCGATTGTGCTTGCCACTGGAAATAAAAGTGAAATGAGTGTGGGATATGCCACGCTGTATGGTGATATGGTGGGTGGATTTGGGGTACTGAAAGATGTATTTAAAACATGGGTATATCGTTTAGCAAATTATCGTAATCATATTTCTGCGGTTATTCCACAACAGATTATAGAACGAGCCCCTTCAGCTGAGCTAAAAGCGAATCAAACAGATCAAGATATGCTGCCACCTTATCCAATTTTAGACGCGATTTTGGAACGCTATATTGAACAAGACCAAAGCCCTGAAGATATTATTGCTGCAGGTTTTAATAAGGAAATTGTACTAAAAATAACGCGTATGGTGGATCACAATGAGTACAAGCGTCGGCAAGCACCTACAGGTGTACGTATTACGCAACGTGCTTTTGGTCGTGATCGCCGCTACCCTATTACTTCTGGGTTCAATCGTTATCTTGACTACAAAGAATAATTTATCTGTAACTGAAATAGACTTCTTTCCAAACCTTGAGAAACAAGCCAAGGTCGAAGAAAAAATGAGTGAGGAACCGGAGTTGACATAGCAGTCAATGAGGATTCTGAGCGAATTTTTTTATAGAGATTGGCCGTTTATCGAGGTTTGGAAAGAAGTCTAATGTAGCCTCCCTCTGCAAAGGCAATTAAAAACATATATATACCCATCTTGTTTTCTAGGAAGAAAAGTTTTACTGTAAATAGTAATGATTATCATTCCCATCTTTTGAGTATTAAAACGAGTAGGAGATGCTATATGTCATTCAAACGGAACAAGACACGGAAAATTATAGCTATTCTATTAGCTTTAGGGGCCACAATGGCTACTGGATTTGTAGCTTTTGTTGGTGCGCTCGCGCTTTCCCCTTTGATTCCCATTGCCATTATGGTAGCTATTTTTGCAGGTGGGGTTGATGGCATTGTATTTTGGCAAAACATTAAAGTTTCACTTAAAAGAATAGTAACACCTGATTTTTTAGAAGATACCATCTTAGCAAATAAAATTCAGGAATTACTCGATAAAAAAGCTAAGCTGTTAAAAGATGGTAATACCTCCTCAGATATAGACGAAAATGTATGGTTTTTAAAAGCCTATCAGGAACAAAACGAGCGAAAAAAACAGCTAAAATTATTGCCTCACAGTTTCAAACGTGATGAATCGCTACTAGAAACCAAAGAAAAATTGAGCTTACTGCGACAATATTTTAAAAGCTTTATAAATAGACGTCCTATTGTTCATGCAGGTATAGAGATGGAAACATTTCTTACAGATAGTGAACTTAATCAATGGATAACTGAAAAAGATAAGGACGCTATTCGCCTAGAAATTCATCGCAAAATATTATTTACTCGCCTCAGTTGGATAGCCATTCTTATTAGTGGAGTAAGT
>JBAUEV010000199.1:0-7983 GCA_049678805.1 Gammaproteobacteria bacterium | reverse complement strand
GAGCGGCGTTGTTGCATAATTCCCATGTCTTCGTCATTTGTATGATGATTTTGTCTTCTGTAAGGGAGATAAAAAGCTGCGAGGCCGTTTTTGGCCGAAGCAATCCATCTTCAAAACCTGGATTGCCGCGTCGCTTCGCTCCTCGCAATGACGAAAAAAACTGGATACCTCGGGGAGGAAATAAGGGGACTGAGCTTTAGAATAACCTTACAACTGCTGTGGCAAATGTAAGCCTTCTAAAATTCCCGGCATAAATGGATTGATAACACTATTTGCTTCGAGACGATATTTGATAGCATATCCTTCCATTTTGAATGTGATTTCAAGTTGTTTAGGATTATTGGTGGTTTGTATTTCTGATTGATCCAACAATCTGAACAAAGCCCATGGCCCTATCGCGTTAAAAGTGGAAGTTTTATTTTGCTTATTAACGAACTGGACATGGATAGTATTTAATTGTGTGCCTGGCCATGTTAGTGCCACCTCGTCTTTTTTGCCGCCCTCATACATCATCTTTTGTTCACCCAACTGCAACGTAAAATGATGCACAGTGGGTGTTAATGAAATTGGGATCAATTGAAAATGAACCTGCAATTGGTTATCGGGAGTCGTAAAGTAAGCTTGCTGAATTAAGGCAGCGCGGATAAACATATCCAAGGTAGATATTGGAATATTCAAATGTTCCCCGTCAATGGTTTTCCAGGCCCAGTAATGGTTAGAATTATCAATAAACGGTTTGATATAAGTGCTAACGAACTCATCCAAAGTACCACCAGGACCAAAAAATTGAGTAAATTCTTCTAAAGAAACTTCTTGCTTCATATCGCGGAACAACGGGTAACGTTGAACAATTGTAGCATTGTATTCAGGTAGTACGGTGTTAGTCCAAACTTGGTTGAGATATTCTTGAGTATTACTGAGCAAGAATTGCCAAGTATTAGTTGCAATTTGTAAGCTCCAGGTATTTAGGGGTTCAGGATAATGAGGGGCTTTCTGAAATAATTGACTCAAAGGATCATCATAGGTTGCGCTGCCCATACGGTTAGCAACTAACTTGAATAATAGTTCATCATTATTTGCACTACTTAGATATTGGTTCAGATTGCGCCAGGCATTTTGCCATGATTCCCCGGTAAGCTCCGATAATATGCCATTAATTCCGATAAAAGATTTGCTCACAGTGTCATCAAAGTGGGGGATATTAGGATTGGGTGCAGTGTTGGTGGCAACTAAACTGTAAAGATGCAATAAAGGGGAATGAAAATCGCTTAACGCGTCTACCAATTGTAAACTTTGATTTAGATTTTGCGGTTTGGGGATACTTAAATTAGCCAATACTTGCTCCCAAGTTTGGGCGTAACGTTGTAAATAAATCATTCTGCTTTCATTGATTAATAAGTTAAAACCATAATTAGAAGCCTGGATGGGATTTATACCCAGCACAATATTATCGCGCGTTACTTCTTGGCAGGCTTGCGGTATCAGCGTGTAATAAACTTTTTCTAAATTAGCAACAGTATAAATCGCCGGTACGCTCAGCTTACCGTTAAATAATGAGGCAATTTTTGCATCAAATAAGGGTAATATTGGCAAGTGGCTATTTTGGTCTTCTAAAATGGTGACACTTAATTGTGCCGGCGGCATTTGGCGTAAAATAGTACGTGCTTGTTGGATAAGTTGTGAATTTGGGGAGATCTTCCAATCGTGTTGACGCAAACTATCAGTTAATAACTGGTTTAATTTTTGTTGTGTAATCGTATTATCAGGTAAAGTACGTTGCCAATAATGATTAAACCACTGCTCGATATAGTGAGGATTACGTGGCATATTATTACTCAACATCAAATACACTTTTAGCGCACTGTACAAATCACTTGGATTTTGTAAAGTAGAGCTTTGAATTTCGATGTCCAAAATCATTTGTAAATCAGGTAAAAATTCACTTTCTAAAATACGTTGATAAGCAACGGCAGCCAAATTTTTAGCTGTTTTTTCTTTAGGTAATAGCAAATCAGCAAACCAATATAAGTGATTGTGAGTTGTTTCTTGTTTGAAATGGTGAAGTGAAAGCAGGGAGGTTAAATAAGGGTAAGGAACTGTTTGTGCTTGCTGGGTATTGTAAGAAGCCACCGCCTGCCGCACTTGCTGAATCGTGTTGTTATTTTGTTTGTAACTGATGAACCAAAGCAAATTTATCAGTAAAGAAAAAATGACCACGGCCACGCAAAGGCGGAATAGCAATGAGCTTTTGGGCACCAAAGGGGGCATTATCTTCTCTAACGTTTGCTTATGAAAGAGTTATTGTACCTGAACCCAGGTATTTCATAAACTTACTACTACTTGCATGTCATGGTTGTCGTATTGCTTCGCGCGCGACTGCGCGATAACCAATGTCAGTGCGATAATGCATGTGTTGCCAATGAATAGTTTTTAGCCATTGATACGCTTTGGCTTGAGCTGCAGCAAACGTTTCACCGAGCGCAGTTACACATAATACACGGCCACCTGCCGTTACAACTTGATCATTTTGCTGTTGAGTGCCGGCATGAAAAATTTGGCAATCAGCAGGTAATACACTTGGCAAACCATGAATAACTTCACCCGTGGGATAGATGTTAGGATAGCCTTCAGCAGCCATAACTACACCCAAGGCAGCACGTGAATCCCACTCTGCTTGGGCATTACCTAATTTACCTTCTAAAGTGGCCAAGCATAGGTCAACAAGGTCTGTTTTTAACCGCATCAGCAAAGGTTGGGTTTCTGGATCACCAAGGCGACAGTTGAATTCTAAGACTTTAGGTTGACCATCAGGAGTAATCATCAGTCCAGCATACAAAAATCCGCGGTAAGGGCAGCCTTCAACCAACATACCTTGTAAAGTAGGTTTGATAATATCATGTAGGATACGCTGCTCAAGTTCAGGTGTGATAACAGGCGCGGGCGAGTAAGCACCCATTCCACCTGTATTGGGGCCGCGATCCCCATCATCCCGTGCTTTATGATCTTGTGAGCTAGCCAAGCTTAAAATATGTTCGCCATCGGTCATTACAATAAAACTGGCTTCTTCGCCGGTTAAAAATTCTTCAATAATAAGTTGTTGTCCCGCATTACCAAACGCTTGACCATTTAACATTTCGTTGACCGTCGTTGCCGCTTCTTCATAAGTTTGTGCGATCACTACGCCTTTGCCAGCAGCTAAACCATCGGCTTTGATTACAACTGGAAAAGTTTGTTGCTGTAAATAATTGAGTGTTGGTTCAAGGGCTTGGAAACTGGCGTAACGAGCAGTGGGGATGTGATGGCGTATCATAAAAGCTTTGCTAAAGACTTTTGAGGACTCAAGACGCGCCGCAGCTTGAGTAGGCCCAAAGCATTTTATCCCCAATGGGATAAAAGCATCTGTTACCCCTGCTGCAAGCGCTGCTTCGGGGCCGATGATGACAAGGTCAATCGCTTGAGTGCGAGCAAAATCAGTCAATGCCTTTACATCGGTAACGGCAATGGGGACGTTTTGAGTTTTAGCTTGCAGGGCTGTTCCAGCATTTCCTGGAGCAACAAACACTTGGCTAACGTGGGGCGATTGCGCCACTTTCCAAGCCAAAGCGTGCTCGCGTCCCCCATTTCCTACGATTAAAATCTTCATCATTTTTTTCTCCGCACGAGCAGTTTTTTCTCTAATTCCTTGATTCCGCTAAGCTGCATCAAGGCACTTGCTGGAGACCTAATGCCTAAAATGCCGTAAACCGGTAAACACCATAGCCAAACCGGCTTCATCAGCAGCTTGAATAACTTCGCGATCGCGCAATGAGCCACCCGGTTGGATAACCGCCGTTATCCCCGCAGTATGGGCAAGGTCAATCCCATCACGAAAAGGGAAAAAAGCATCTGAAGCTAGCACAGCGCCGGAAATGGATAACTTCCTTTCATGCGCTTTATTAATTGCGATTTTCACGCTATCTAAGCGGCTAGTTTGTCCTGCACCAATGCCAACCGTCATTTTTTCTTTAGCAAAAACAATAGCGTTGGATTTTACAAAACGCACGACTCGCCAAGCAAATAACAAGTCCAACCATTCTGTCTCAGTGGGTTGACGTTGTGAAACTACCCGTAGTTGATCTGCGCTTAATAAAGCTTGATCGCGTTGTTGTAACAACATCCCACCTGTTACTTTGTGATACTCGAGTTCTGCGGGTAACATTTCGGAAACCCATTCACCGCATTGCAATAGGCGGATATTCGGTTTTTCAGCAAATATGACTTGCGCGTCAAGCGCAAAGCTAGGGGCGATTATTACCTCGACAAATTGCGCAACAATGGCTTTAGCTAATGTGGCGGTTAAGGGCTGGTTAAAGGCTAGAATGCCGCCAAAAGCCGATATTGAGTCGGCAGAAAAAGCACGTTGATAGGCTGTTGTTAAATCTTTGCCCAAGGCTACGCCACACGGATTGGCATGTTTAACGATCACGCAAGCGGGTTCAGCGAAATTTTTAACGCATTCCAAGGCGGTGTCGGCGTCAGCAATGTTATTGAAAGATAATTCTTTACCTTGCAATTGGGTAGCGGTGGTGATGCTGGCCGCTACAGGATGAAGATCTTGATAAAAAGCTGCTGTTTGATGAGGGTTTTCTCCATAGCGCAAGTCCTGTTTTTTTTGCCATTGTGTTGTGTAATAGCCAGGAAATGTGTTGCGCTTCTGCAAGGTTTGCCAACGGGTTAAATAATTTGCAATAGCAGCTTCGTACTGTGCGGTATGAGCAAATACTTTTTGTGCTAAATAAAACCGGGTTGCCAAAGTAGTGCTGCCGCCATGGGTGCGTAATTCTTCTAAAACACTTTGATAATCAGCATGATTTACTAGGGGTGTTACATATTTATAATTTTTTGCAGCTGCTCGCAGCAGGGTTGGACCACCGATATCAATGTTAGCAATGGCAGTAGCCAATGGGCATTCTGGGTCAGACACTATTTGGGTGAAAGGATAAAGATTCACCACTACCAAACCAATCGGCAAAATTTGATGGTCTTGGAGGGTGGCTTCATCCCTATCTAAGCGAGCAAGTATCCCAGCATGAATTTTAGGATGCAACGTTTTAACGCGACCATCTAAAATTTCTGGGAATCCAGTGTAGTCAGAAATTTCAGTAACAGGGATATGCAATTCCCGTAAGTGTTGCGCAGTACCACCACTGGCGAGAATATTAATGCCTAGCTCGTGTAATTGTTTTGTAAATTCCCCAATTCCCGTTTTATCAGAAACGCTGATAAGAGCATATTGAATAGGCCACATGTTACAAATTGTAAGCTTGTAGCTTCTTACGCAACGTGCTGCGGCTAATACCTAAAATAGCGGCCGCTTTACTTTGGTTGCCCCGCGTATACTCTAAAACGGCTTGGATCAGCGGGATTTCAACTTCTTCCATTACCAATTCATATAAATTGGCTGGGGCATGCCCATCTAACTGGTGGAAGTAATTTTGCAATGCCTTGGATACAAATTGGCGTAATGGCTGATCGGGGGCAGGGGCAAAAACATTTTTGTTAGAGGGTACTGTTTCAACACTGGACATAGCGACACAACCTTATTCATTTGAAATAAAAATGTTAGAAAAAAGCTGAAGAACTCAATCATTATAGCACTGTGCTTGTGCGGCTCAAGAGGTACGTGGATATTTTATACGATTGTTCTAAGTTTAAGTGTGGGGTTGCTCAAATATTCCACGTCAAGCGCACCCCGACGCAGTCATTTTTTTCTTTTAGGATGCCTATTTGGGTGTTGGCAGCACTTATAAAATTAATGGGATTACTGACATAAAATGAATGGGAATAAGCAAAACCCAAGATTAAAGATTTGGTCAATTGATACTGGGCACCCACACCTAAGATATAAAGGTCCATACTAGGAACATTGGCTATTAAAGTTTTAGGGTCTGAGGGGTCCTGGTCAAAACTGAAGCTGCCTCTAAATAACCATTTGTTGTCTATCTGATAATAACCAGAAAGACCAAAACGCCAAGTATCATGGTAATTAAAAAGTTGGTGAAAACTAACAGTTTCATTATTTCCTATTGCCACATTTTGGATAAAGATATCTCGTACTGTGCTCCATTGAGTATATTCGGCTGTGCCTAATACACTAAGTTGGTCTGAGAGTAGTTGGTAGATACTGATGACGGTACAAGGGGGTAACATAATCTGGTATTTAAGATCCCTGGATTCTGCGCTACCTACACCCGGTATTTGCAGGGTACTTATGCCACTTGGGTGAGCAGATATTTGGGAATGGTAGGTTACACCAAGGTATGTTTTTGGAATGGGATGTAAAAGCATACCGGCATGACCACCGTATCCCCAACCGTTCATGCTGTTAAGACTTTTAAGGTCTCCAGTGCTGCCAGGAACGGTAACGGGAGGAAACATAAAATTTTCATAGCTGTTTAAATATTGAGCATCAAAGCCCAAGCCGATTGAAGCAGTGTCTGATAATTTGATACCTATACCAGGTGTGTAATCATAGGTAACGATTAACGCGCCAGTACCGCTGTAACGAATAATCGAGGTATCGGTAAAAGCGTCTATACCGTAAAAAGGGTTTAAAAAACCAACACCCGCCGTGATGAATTTGTTAAGCGGCATGGCATAGAAAAAAGAAGGCAAATGAATAAGGGTATTACTAGAAGCGGAGCCCACTTGGGTTTCATTACTGGCAAAGTTGGTAGTCCTGCCCTCAAACTCAATATTGGTGATGGCTATCATATCGCCCACTATGAGTTGAGGATTAGTAATACTGGTTAAACCGGCAGGGTTATAGTAAACGGCAGCAGCGTCATTTAATATGACGGCATCGCCATTGCCTACACCAAAGGTGGCTGCTTGGGCATTGCTAATAATAGCCACTAGGCTTACTAAACTACCTTTTAACAAATACCGGAAGATTTTCCTCACCATAGTCCTTTTTTGAGAGGATTAAATATTGATTACTCTACACTTGGGTATTGTAGAATGGCAAGGAGTTATCTTAACCTATGGAGGATTGTCATGCGCGATAATATTGATCGTTTCTTAGCTTCAGCGGCATTTGGGGTCATAGGCGTGTCAAAGAATCGGCAAAAATATGGTAACAAAGTGCTGCGTGCTTATTTGCAAAAAAATAAAACTGTTTATCCGATTCATCCTACGGAAAAAAGCATCGAAGGTCTTGTTTGTTTACATAAGGTGGCGGAATTACCAGACACAGTAAAAAGTCTTTCTATCATTACACCACCACCTAGCACCGAAAAAATTGTCAGCGAGGCGATTGCGAAGGGCATTACAAATATTTGGATGCAGCCTGGAGCAGAAAGCGAGGCAGCAATAAAGCAATGTGAGGAACATGGTATTAATGTCATTGCCCGCGGTCCATGTATTTTAGTTGAATTTAATTTTAGAGAAGATGATTTATATTAAATAAAAACCTCTTTAAAATAGTGCCATTTTCCTGTATTGATGCATGTTTTTAAAGAGAGAAATCAGCATGTTTATTTCCTGTCAAGGCTTCAGCTTATTAGAAGTGTTAGTTAGCTTATTTATTATCTCATTGGGTTTGTTGGGAATTGCTGGATTGGAAATCATCGCCTTACGCGACACACAAGAATCGTATTGGCAAAGCGTTGCAGTTACTCAACTTAGCTCAGTATTTGAACGATTTCAGGCTAATTTAGCAAATGATAAACGAAACCAAGAATGCCATTTATGGCAGCAGAGCGTAAGTTCATTATTGCCTAATGCCAGCGCAGAATGTAGTTGTTCCAGTCATACCTGCCATGCAGTGCTGACTTGGCAGGTGCATACACAACATACGCTTAACTGGCAAGCAGATTTATAAAAATGGTTCTCAATACGACAAAAATGATTAAAAGGGTTTTAGAATGCCATTGGGGCGCCGTTTTCAGACTAAACTGCATCCTGCAATCGGAGAATCCATCCCTGTATTCTACGGTCTTCAAA
>JBAUEV010000198.1:0-3127 GCA_049678805.1 Gammaproteobacteria bacterium | reverse complement strand
CATTATGATAAGTCCTCTGGGCGATAAAGTTTTTTGTTTAAGCGGGGTGGTTCAAAATCAATGTCGGCAACGTCAGGCATTGCAAGTAACTCAACAATGCTTTCTTTCTTTTCTGTGACTTTTTGATATTCTTCAATGGTCAATAAAACATGTGCGGGATGACCTCGATCAGTGATAAAAACAGGCCCTTTCAGAGCGGCTCGTTTCGCTTTGCTCACATCTTGATTAAATTCTCTGCTAGAAATAGTGGTTATGCTCATATGAAACCTCCTTTACACAACATAAATGTAGGTATGTTACTACATATGCTCCATTATAGCAATGAAAGTAGGTACATGCCTACACGTTGTTTAAATGAGACAGCCCTGCCGGAATACCTATTAATAGCTGCTTTTTGGACGGATTTTTGGTATAATAAGTAGTTTAAAGGCTTTGTAAAAAGAGCTGTTAAGTCGACGTTATTTTGGAGCATTGCCCCGCATGTCAAACCCCTCTGTTTATGATTCATCAAGTATTAGAGTTCTCAAGGGGCTAGAAGCCGTCCGCACACGTCCAGGCATGTATATCGGTGATACTGATGATGGCACCGGCTTGCACCATATGGTATTTGAGGTGGTGGATAATGCTGTTGACGAAGCCTTAGCTGGCTACTGTAGGGAAATCAACGTTATCATCCATACCGATAATTCTGTTACCGTTAAAGATGATGGGCGTGGTATTCCAGTGGATATCCACCCCGAAGAAAACCGCTCGGCTGCCGAAGTTATCATGACTGTGCTGCATGCGGGGGGTAAATTTGACAATAATGCCTACAAGGTTTCCGGAGGCTTACATGGGGTGGGCGTTTCAGTAGTAAATGCTTTGTCGGAAGAATTACGCCTCACTATTCATCAAAAGGGCAAAATTCATAACCAAATCTATCATATGGGTGACCCAGTAGCGCCCCTTAAAGTGGTAGGCGAAACCAACCTAACAGGGACAGAAGTCCGATTTAAACCCAGCGCCGAAATTTTCCATAATGAGCTTGATTTTCATTACGATATTTTAGCCCAACGCTTACGCGAATTAGCATTTCTCAACTCAGGTGTTAAGATCACCTTATTGGATGAGCGAACAAACAAAAGCGAGGTTTTCCAGTATGAGGGTGGAATCAAAGCCTTTGTCGGGTACTTGAATCAGAATAAAACGATTGTTAATCCCAAGATTTTTTATTTTTCTATCGAAAAAGAGGGTATTGTGGTGGAAGCCGCCTTGCAGTGGCATGATGGTTTTCAAGAATCCTTATTTTGTTTTACTAACAATATTCCTCAACGTGATGGAGGCACCCATTTAGTTGGTTTTCGCAGCGCTTTGACGCGTACTCTGAATAATTTCATTGAAAAAGAAGGACTTAGCAAAAAAGCGCAAATCACGATGGCAGGTGAAGATGCACGTGAGGGACTTACTGCGGTGCTTTCTGTTAAAGTACCCAATCCTAAATTTTCATCACAAACGAAGGATAAACTGGTTTCTTCAGAAGTGAAGCCTGTTGTTGAAGGGGTGATGGCAGAAAAACTGCAAGACTATTTATTAGAAAACCCGCAGGCTGCAAAAGCGATTTTATTAAAGATTATTGATGCAATGCGGGCGCGTGATGCAGCTCGTAAAGCGCGAGAATTAGTACGGCGCAAAAGTGTGCTCGATGGCGTTGGCCTACCAGGAAAGCTCGCTGATTGTCAGGAAAATGACCCTACCAAATCAGAGCTGTATTTGGTTGAAGGCGATTCTGCTGGCGGTTCAGCCAAACAAGCACGTGATCGTAAAAATCAGGCTATTTTGCCATTGAAGGGCAAAATTCTTAATGTAGAAAAAGCGCGTTTTGACAAAATGTTGGCTTCTGTCGAGCTGACAACCCTTATTGTGGCTTTAGGTTGTGGTATTGGCCGTGATGAATACAATCCGGATAAACTACGTTATCACCGCATTATCATCATGACTGATGCCGATGTGGATGGCTCGCATATACGTACTTTATTGTTGACGTTTTTCTATCGGCAAATGCCGGAATTAATCAAACGAGGACACGTGTATATTGCTCAACCACCGCTGTATAAAATTAAAAAAGGCAAGCAAGAACAATATGTTAAGGATGATGAAGCCTTAGCCCAATTATTATTGCAAATGGCATTGGAAGATACTGCACTCCATGTCAATCCTCAAGCCCCACCCTTACATGATCGGACATTGGAGAAATTAATCCAGCAATACAATACCGCAATAAATACTATTATTCGTTTGGGTAAACGATTTCCACGGATAATTTTAGAAAAAATGATGGATATTGTGCCATTACCGGCTGACAAACTTTCCGATAAGATGTTTGTTCACGATTGGATAAAAGCACTTGAAGAGCGAGTTAAGAAGGTAGCTTTTGATGGGCATGCTCAATATCGTTTTTCCCTACACGAAGATGATAGCCAGCAGATTTTTTTACCCTGTTTAGAGTTGATGGCTCATGGCAACCATAACACGCATGTGTTTCATCGGGAATTTTTTAGTTCGCCAGAATATAAGCAAATAACAGATTTACATGCGAAATTAACTGGGTTAATCGAACCGGGAGCGTTTGTACGTCGTGGTGAACGTCAACAACCGATCAGCCATTTTGCACAAGCTTATGAATGGTTACTTGGTGAAGCGAAAAAAGGCATGACGATTCAACGCTACAAAGGATTAGGAGAAATGAATCCCAATCAACTTTGGGAAACCACCATGGACCCGACCACGCGCCGCATGTTGCGAGTGAATATCGAGGACGCCATTAAAGCAGAACAAATGTTTACCACCTTAATGGGCGATCAAGTAGAACCGCGTCGTAAATTCATCGAACAAAATGCTTTGTTAGTTGCTAATTTGGATATTTAATTTGACGTTGGAAAACCCCGGATTCCACTTACGCTTCATCTGGGCTAAATAAAAATAATTAATGACTCAGCCCCAGCCTACGTGTCGCGACTTGTTCGCATATCTTTATACACAATTATATAATTTTGCTATTTTACTTATTAAAGATATAAAAAATTACTCACTCGTAGTGCTGAGGAATGGATCCCGCGATCAAGTCGCGGGAATTCGGTCCAGTTCGAAA
>JBAUEV010000197.1:0-2890 GCA_049678805.1 Gammaproteobacteria bacterium | reverse complement strand
ATGTTGTTGTAACACATCTCAGATAACTCTTTTGCTATCACCTCTCCCCTCTTTTCATCGCCTAGATGGGAGTCAATATAAATGGTGCTATCTTTGCGAAATAATCAATAAAACGTGTAAACTCTTGAAACTGATTGAATACAATGACTTTCTTACCAACCAATTCCCCTCTGAATTTCCAAGCATCTGTTGAAGCTGTAGCATGCTTAATATTATTCGTCTAACGATGCGTCGCTGTATCTGTTCAGCTAATGTCACAGTATACTTGTCCCCATTTGCTATAATTATTTTGTGTTTAATATGGTCTCGTAAATCCCCCATCAAAAGGCATATTCTGACCTGTGATATGTTTACTGGCAACCGAATTCAATAATATATCAATCATATCTGTTACTTCCTTAATCTCAGCATATTTACGTAAAGGAACATTTGAAAATCGTTCTTTTAAAGCGTGTGATACCGATAAACCATCATTACCCTTTTCTTTTCGTACCTTTTCCATCAATTTTTCTGTCATAATTCCGCCTAACGATAAAGTATTAAAACGTAGTCCTTCTGGCCCATAAACATCTGCTAATGTTTTTACTTGTCCCACCCATGCCGTCCTTAAAACGTTGCTTGTCGCGTATTTACTAAGTGGCTGTTTTGAAGAAATTCCAGAAATAATAACAACCCCTCCAGCTCTTATCTTTAGAGCAGGAATTAGATCTCTAATTAATGCAACCGGTCCAATGAAACTTGCTTTAAACATAGTACTCCAAACTTCATCCTCTGGCAGACAATCAGTAGTTTCAAGAGGTTGCGGTGGCATAATCACCAAACCATCAATCCCCTCTTCTACTTTTTTTATCAGTTTTGAAAATGTTTTGGGTTCAGCAAAATCAGATGCCGCATAAGTCACTTCTGTCTTAAATTCTTTTTTTAATGTCATGGTCAATAAAGCCAATTTTTCTTCATTTCGCGCAGTTATAAGAAGTTCATATCCTTTTTGAGCAAGATGTTTGCAAAGTTCAGAACCTATAGAGCCTGTTGCGCCTGTTATCAATATTATTTTACTCATTTTATAATCGTCCTCTTATAATATTTATTATTTATTTAACATTAATTGGAAATTTTAATAACCATTTTTCTCCCTGTGTATTTAATACATATATATTAAATTTAAGGGGACGAAACCAGTTACGATTTTCTTTTAAGGCTTGAATATAAATTAACCGCACTTTGCTTGACATATTAATTTCATTATTAGGGAATTTTTCAACGAAAATGCTATAGAAATGATTGTTTTATAAGCTTGATCCCGCTTCACCAACAAGTGCAAGACTTCCTGAAATGATAACCTGCGCATGATTCTTAAAATATAAATAAAAGCTTGTATACAGTGTCCAACAAGTGAATAATACAAACGGTATACCTATTTTTCTAGTTAGTGTTTTGTTTTCCATAATTATTATCTCGACATCATTACCCGTGCTGGGAGTCCATCCATATCTGCTACATTTAATGGCATAACAAACAGTTTACATCTTCCTGCTTCAATACCCTTTAACTCAAGATTTTCTACGATCAAAATGTCATTTGCTAAAAACATCTTATGAACTGGTAAATCTTCTGCTTCATAGGCATCAACACTTATGTAGTCTATACCTACTGCACGCACCTTCTTTTGTATTAAAGATTGTGCGGCTTCTGGCTCAATATAAACATATTTATTTCGAAAAGGCCCTTGCTTCGGAATATCTGAATTACTCGTTTTAAAGAATACAAAATCACTTTCTAAAATATCTTGTTTATCAATAAATGTTTTATTGATAACAGAGGCGGTATCAGGAGTCTCAATGATTAACCCATCACTTATTAAGCGTTCTATAGGGTAGTCATTACTCACTTTTCCGTCTTTCAATACATGAGCTGGAAAATCTATATGGGTTCCTGTATGGTTCCCCATATGTATTTGACAAAGATTAAATGGACTACCATCTTCCATGGAGGTAACTGGTTCCGTCCTAAAAATAGGATCACCTGGGAAAACAACGGTCTTTGACGTTATGATGGCAGTTAAATCTTTATAAGTAGATCTTTTCTTTTCAAAACTTGAACTTTTGTTCTTAACTTCCGCTACAAATTTTTTGAGCCCTTGTAGGGAATTAAACTTATATGGCTTAACAAGATAGTAATAGCCGCAGAGCAAGCCAATAAAACCTATTGTTCCTACTATAATCATTAAGCATACCTGCTCAGAGGAAAGTATATTTTCAGATAAAATATACTTTACCGAGCCTCTAAATACAATAGCATTAAAATTAATACGACTCTTCAAGCTCATTTTAAGTAATATCCGACCGCAAATTCTTCTTTTTTACATATAACCCGCCATTTCCTGTCATTTCCCCATTTTCAAATAAAGCGATACCGTTGCAGCAACCATTTTCAAATAAAGTTCTTCCAGTTCCCTCCATTGTGTACAATGGCTGTAGATCGTTAAGTGGCAATTGGAGGGGGAGACTATTTGAAGCCTATGCGTTTGCAGCCGTTGTTCGTTGTTAATTGCTCTAAAAGATTAGAGTCATGAATGAACTATTAAGACTATCGTTTGATCTGGATCAGTCTTTTTCCATGAAGGCTTTTTAGCCCTGTCTCCCCTTATACGGGTGTAAAGTGGCTGCGGGCTTTCCCTCGCCTGCTGATGACCATCTCGAAGGCATGCTGAAACGAGGTCATCGGCCAGTGCCTCTTCCTGTCCATGGCAATAAAGACTTGGGGTGATCTTGCAACGATTTTGTAGACACTAAGAACAGAGTTGTTGATGAAAATAACGTCGTTCAAATTCAGCAGGAGACAAATAGCCTAATGTTGAATGACGTCGCTGATTATTATAAAAAACCTCCAC
>JBAUEV010000196.1:0-4616 GCA_049678805.1 Gammaproteobacteria bacterium | reverse complement strand
GCCAAACTCAGTGCCTTCGATAACAAAAAATGTACTGAGGAACTCTAATATGACAACTCGCATAGGTCGTCGAACAACTCTAAAAAATCCACCTATTCAAGCTGATAGTGCTTGGAAGGATGTCATTGACGCTTACTTCCCAGAGTTTATGAACTTCTTTTATCCAACATTAGCAGAAAAAATTAACTGGGCAGCCGGCTATGAAGCCCTTGATAAAGAACTTCAAACGCTTAGCTCTAAAAGTAAGATAGGTAAACGTTACGTTGATAAACTTATGCGCATGCAGTTATTGAAAAGTAAATTGCTTGCTCATATTGAAGTACAAGGGATGGGTATTCCTGAATTTAATCGCCGACTATTTGAATACTATTACCGTATTTATGATCGCTGTGAACAACCCATTATTACCTTGGTTATCTTAGCCGATGATAATCCCAATTGGCGACCCAATTGTTACCAAGCGAATGTGGAAGGCATTGATGTATTAACCTTTCAATTTCTGCCCATCAAATTATTGGATTATCAAACACAAACCAACATGTTAGAGAACACCACTAATCCCTTTGGGATCATTGTCTTGGCACACTTGGCGGGGCTTAAAACGCGAAAAGATCCTAAAGCCCGTTTTGATTCTAAATTAAATTTAACTCGTCGACTTTATGAACGGAATTTAGGCAAAGAGGATATTCTCACTCTTTATAAGTTTATAGACTGGGTTATGCCTCTGCCTGAAGCATTGGAAGTGCGTTATAATGAAACTATTCAGAAATTAGAAGAGGAACATACTATGAGCTATATTACCAGCGCCGAACGTATCGGCATAAAGAAAGGTATACAAGAAGGGATGCAGTTGGGTATACAGCAAGGCATGCAAAAAGGCGAACGTTTATTTCTGCTACAACAATTAATCTACAAATTCGGTAAAGTGCCTGATATTTATCGTCAATGTCTGAAACTGGCGGATGAAAAAACCTTACTATTGTGGGGTAAACGTTTGCTCAAGGCTTCGCTTATTGAAGAAGTGTTTGATAACTAATAAATTTATCGAATGAAGAATCTCCTCTTTTAAAAGCTCGAATGTAAAAAAATCTTTCCTTGTGAAAGAGCAACAACAGAAGCAATCTAGAAAAACATTTTGAGAACCAGAATTGCTTTGCTCTGTCCACGCAATGACGGGTTCAATAAACTTTTTATTATGTAATGGAGGATGATAATTAAATATGGGGAGAAAACATGGGGGCATTATGCTTAAAGCCACTAAAATTTTTCTTGGCATTGCTGTTGGGGATGATACTCACAGCATGTAGTAGTTTGACAACTCAGCAAGATAACAATGCTGCAGCAACAGCCAATATTCAGTTAGGCTTAGCTTATTTACAACAAGGAAATCCAACACTTACCAAGCAAAAATTGCTATTAGCTTTACAACAAGCACCCCATCATCCAGAACCCTGGTATGCGATGGGGTATTTTTTACAAACGCGCGGTGACTTACAAACAGCCGGTCGATATTACCTGCGTGCAGTGAATTCAGCGCCACACGATGGAGCAGCGCAAAATAATTATGGCGTATTTTTATGCCGTACGGGGCATTATCGCGAATCAGTTAAACACTTATTGCTTGCAGCACGCTCCATCAATTATTTGCATACGGCAAATGCCTATGAAAATGCAGGCATTTGTGCTTTAAAGATCCCTAATCGCACATTAGCATTGCAATATTTTGAGCATGCTTTGGCGCAAGATCCTAACCGTGCGACAGTACGAGAACAAATTCGTAAATTGGTAATCGTTCGAGCAAATACATTAATGTAACAACTATTCCCCTCCCCCTGCAATGACGAATTAATAGGTTTTTAACGTTCGACTACATAAACATTTATTGAGTGAAAAATTACTCATGTTGAAAACAAGCAATCAAATCAAGCCAAAACAATATATTGTTCTTTCAATACTTCTATAGCAGATGTCAAGTCCTGCTCTTTTACTAAAATATAATCAGTATCATAAGTTGATACTGTAAATATACTAATTTGTTGTTTCGCTAGCGGGTGCAATAAAGCAGAAAGAATGCCGGTTAATGAAAAATCAAGTGGTCCTTCTATTTTTAAGGCTCGCCAATCTCTTACTATGGACATATCTTCAATTTTCTCAGGAATAATGGATTGGTCGCAAACAATTGAGAGTTCATCCTCCGTTTTTGTAATAGAGATAAACGGACAATTTGCAATTGATAACCAATTTGGCATTTTTGATTGGCGATTAAGCTTGCAAATAGACAATGTGTTCTTTAATACCGAGAGTGTTAATTTAGCCATCTATTTTTCCTATCTCTGGACGCCAAAAGACGCTTCTTTCTTGATTAAGCTCAGTGCTTTGGCGGACTAATTTTTCGCTACTAAAAACACGCCCAATAAAATAATTACAATACCTAAAATACGCAGCATGCTGAACTAGTCATGGTTTGATTTGCTTTTTAATTGGATGATTAGTAAGTAAAACATTGCGCAAGGTTTCTCCTAAATGATAAAAAGGCGGCAAGAAAGTATGATGTAGATTTTTAAAATCACTTTGTGATAGTACCAAGAATACACGTTGGCGGCTGTGCCATAATTGCCAAAATGCAGCATCTTCTAATACCCAGTTTTGTACATTTTGATGTTGCATGCCAAAAGCCAATTCTTCACCGTTCCAATTTACAATTACAATCCGTTGCCGAGTGTAAAAGGGTAAATCTTGGTAATAATTGTGATAGGACACAATTTTATCGCCGCCTCGATACAAGGTGTTTATTTGTAAGGCTAATGGCTTAATGCTTTTAGGGTCTAAAGGGGGATAGATTACATTGAAGCTTATTATTAGAAAAATACTGGTAGCAATGACTAACAGGATAAAGGCAGCCGGTAAACCACGTTGCCGATAAATTTTTAAAGCCAATAAAATAGCTAATACTAAAAAAATACTGACGATGATGATAGTTGCCCATAGCCAATGCGGGACGGGCATTTTAACTAAGGAAGGCAATAAAAATGCACCTAGCATCACGCCGAGGGCAAATAATAATGCGATCAGAAAACCCCATCTTACTCCATGTTGCATGGGCTTTTGCCAAGCATCATCTAAATAGCGTGCCAGTAAAATAGCGAGCGGTGGAAAAATAGGCAAAATGTAAGGAGGCAATTGGGAATGGGAGGCTTGAAAGAATAAATAAATTAGCACGGCCCACAACAGGAGAAAAAGTGTATCACTTTGTTGTCGTAAAGTTTGCCAACCTTGTGCCCAATGGTAATGAATAGCTTGCGGTAGAAAGCCAATCCAGGGTGCAAAACCGCCAATAAGAAAAAATGGCAGATACCATATCGGATGTTCACGTCCAGCATAATGAGTGAAATAACGCAGAAATTGCTGGTTAAAGAAATAGTAATTTAAAAATTCTGGATTTCTGTGTTGCACTGCGATATGCCAAGGCAATGCAATTAAAAGAAAAATAATGCTGCCGCTGAATAAATGATAGGTTTTTAGTTCTCGCCAACGGTTAGTTAAGCATAACCATATAAAAATAATCATGCCAGGAAAAATAATACCAATCAGTCCTTTGGTTAGCACCGCAAGTGCAGCAAAAGCAAAAAAACTCCAAAAATAAGCAGTACGATACCAACCAGGTGGTTCGCGTATGCCGAGCATAAAGCTGTATAAGCTACCTGCAAGCAATACAGAGACCGTTATGTCTAAAGTGATGTAATGCGTCATAATAAAATACAACGCGCTGGTGGCCAAAATGATACTCGCCAGCCAGCCACAACGACGACCATAGTATTTACGGGCAGTGATGTAAGTAAATAAACAGCCCAATAATGCTAGTAAAGCATTGGGTAGGCGGACTGCCCACTCACTTAAACCAAAAACGTGAATAGCGCCAGCTTGTAGCCAATAAAAAAAAGGGGGTTTTTGGAAGTATTTAATGTTGTTCAGGATGGGGGTAACATAATCACCTGTCATTACCATTTCGCGAGGGATTTCAGCGTACCGCCCTTCATCGGGTACGGAAAGCTGCCGATAGCCCAGTAAAGTGCCAAATAGCACAATTAGTAAAAATGAGAGTAAGACTAAATCGCGTCCCCAACCGACGGGTGCGTGTGATGGTCTATTCATGATGCAAGGGTGTCTTTAATATTTTTACGCGCTGCCAGGGCAAGAGCAAGTGTGGCAGTATCGAGATATTCTAATTCGCCTCCTAGCGGTACGCCGCGTGCTAAGCGCGTACATTGAATGGGGCGATCTTTCACGAGGTTAGCAATATAATGCGCAGTGGCTTCGCCTTCTACGGTTAAGTTAGTTGCTAGAATCATTTCTTTTATTTCATCCTTTGCTAAACGTTGTAATAGGGCATTAGAACCTATTTGTTGTGGTCCAATACCGTCTAATGGTGAAAGGTGTCCAGAAAGTACAAAATATTTTCCTTTATAGTTACCAATTTGTTCAATGACTGCAACATTGGCTGGACTTTCTACTACGCATAATAGAGTTGCGTCGCGTGTTGTGTTAGCGCAAATAGTACATAGCTCGCTTTCGCTTAGGATGCGGCATTCTTTGCAATGGGCTACTTCAGTGAGAGC
>JBAUEV010000195.1:0-6763 GCA_049678805.1 Gammaproteobacteria bacterium | reverse complement strand
AATATGCCAGCTAAAACCAGCAATGCATAAATATCAGAGGGATGTTGATTGGTTTTTAATACGGGTGTGTTGTATCCCATCACCAACCAGGGTAATTTGGCAGGTGCTGCAACGGTAATAACACGCTTTCCGGGCGTATTAATTTCTGGACTTGGCTTTAACGGTGGTAATTGTACAGGTTTCAGTTCGCCAAAATATTTTTCCGCTAACTGATGAATTTTCTCTGGCTCAACGTCGCCCACTACAATGACGATAGCATTGTTAGGCGCGTACCATTTTTGATACCAAGCACGTAAATCTTCAACTCGCATATTTTGCAGATCACTCATCCAACCTACGGTAGGGTGGTGGTAAGGATTGGCAACATGCGCCGCTGCCATAAAACGTTCGAAGGTAAGAGCTTGGGGGTTATCATCAGTACGCATGCGGCGTTCTTCCATCACGACTTGAATTTCATTTTTAAAATCTTGTTCGCGTAATAGCAGGTGGCGCATGCGATCGGCTTCTAACTGAAATGCAATCGGCAGTTTGTCAGCACTTAGCAGCTCGTAATAATTCGTGTAGTCGTAAGAGGTAGATGCGTTTTGTTCACCGCCGATATCGGCGATAATACGGGAAAATTCGCCTGGACCATAATGCTCACTGCCGCGAAACATCATATGTTCCAATGCGTGTGAGATGCCAGTAATCCCACGCGGTTCGTAACTAGAACCCACTTTGTACCACACCTGGGAAACCGCCACTGGTGCACGGTGATCCTCTTTCACCAACAATTTTAAACCATTTTTGAGCTGATACTCATGAACTGGCCCAGCAAAAGTATTACTGGCTCCGAAGAGAAGAGCAAAAACTAACCATTGAATAGTGCGATACATAACTTTCCTGTCGTTTGTGGGTGTTGTTATTAGGTGGTAGGATAGCGGATTAGAAGATAATTGCAAAAAAATGTAGGCTTGTCATCCCGCGGCTTGATCGCGGGATCCAGCGTTTCTGTCATTGCGAGGGAGCGTAGCGACCGACGCAATCCAGAAACATAGTTTGAAACCTGGATTGCTTCGCTCTACTCGCAATGACGGATGGATCCCGCGATCAAGTCGCGGGATGACAAAAATAGTTTGTCGCATGATAACGAAATTTCCTTATTCAATTAATGTAACTTGAGATTATTTAGATGTTTGGTTTCCTTAAGAAAAATAAAAACGTACAAGATAAACAAACCCAAGAAAAACCGCGTACTGGGTTGTTCGCAGCTTTAAGTCGTGGGTTAAAAAAAACACGTACGGCATTCACCGAAGGATTAGCCACCCTATTTCTTGGCAAAAAAACCATTGATGCGGAATTACTCGAGGAAATTGAAACGCGTCTAATAATGGCTGACGTTGGTGTAGAGGCGACGCGGCAGATTATCGCCGATTTGACTGCCCAAATATCCCGCAAAGAATTAGCTGATACTGAAGCATTAATGGGCGCTTTACATAAAGAATTACAAAATATCTTGCAACCTTCTGAACACCCGCTTGTTATTACTGAGGGCGTTAAGCCTTTTGTAATTTTGGTGGTGGGCATTAATGGCGCAGGTAAAACGACCACCATTGGCAAATTAGCCAAATATTTACAACAAATGGGTAAAAAAGTAATGTTAGCCGCGGGAGACACTTATCGCGCTGCGGCAATTGAACAACTGCAAGTTTGGGGTGAGCGAAACAATGTACCCGTTATTGCACAACAGCAAGGCGCAGATAGTGCCTCAGTGGTATATGATGCTTTACAAGCAGCTAAAGCACGTGGCATTGATGTGTTAATCGCAGATACCGCCGGCCGGTTACATACCCAACAACCGCTGATGGAAGAGCTTAAGAAAATTAAACGAGTATTAACAAAACAAGCTGCAGACGCCCCACACGAGGTCATGTTAGTGTTAGATGCGGGTACTGGACAAAATGCTTTGCGTCAAGCCCAGCAATTTCAAGAAGCAGTAAAAGTAACGGGTATTACCTTAACTAAATTAGATGGTACCGCAAAAGGTGGTATTATTTTTGCAATCGCCAAACAACTTGGATTACCCATCCGCTTTATTGGTGTTGGGGAAAGCCTAACTGATTTACAGCCTTTTACCGCTCAGGCTTTTGTTAATGCTTTATTTGAGTAGTATTGAAACTTGAAACGCAGTGCTTAAGACGATAGAAAACAACCATGATTCATTTTAACGATGTCAGTAAATCTTATGAAAGCGGGCATGACGTTTTAGCCCATGTGAGCTTCCATTTATCCCCGGGGGAAATGGCTTTTTTAACAGGGCCTTCCGGTTCAGGTAAAACAACACTATTACAGTTAATTTTAGCATTCCAAAAGCCTACTCGAGGTCAAGTACTGCTGAATGGTAAAGATATAACCCAACTTAGCCAACCACAACTTTCGTCATTGCGACAAACCAGCGGCGTGATGTGGCAAGAACCGCGCCTATTACCAGCGCAAACTGTTTTTGATAATGTAGCTTTACCTTTATTATTGACAGGAAAAACCAGCCGGGCAATCCAAAAACGCGTGCAAGAAATATTAGATAAAGTTGGATTGACTGGGTATACAAAATATTACCCAACACAACTATCCTTGGCGCAACAACGTCGAGTGAGCTTGGCGCGTGCGATCGTGCATGAACCTGCTTTAGTGTTAGCGGATGAGCCAACGGCTCATTTTGATCTTAAACAAGCCATTGGGATTACCGAACTATTGGCTGAACTTAATCGGGGGGGTACCACTTTGCTTATCGCAACTCATGATTTGGGGTTAATTGCCTCAATGCCGCACCGTATTTTAACACTTAAGCAAAGCAAATTAGTTAACTCAGATATTTCACAAGCATGTTCTAAAACGAATGTGGAGCAGTGCTTATGAAAAACCCCGGTTTGAAAAGCAAGTGGGGAGCTGGTAAGTGGGTTAATGGAGGCTAACGATGTTAAGCAATCAACAACCTTTTTTTCAGGCCAGACGAAAATCTGCCAGTCCGCTGCGCCTATTTTTCACGCTGCACAAACAAGCGTGTGGTATGAGTTTACATAGAATGTGGGCAAAACCCCTACAAACCCTAACCACACTAGTAGTATTGGCAGTCGCTTTTGCAATGCTCACGATGTTATGGCTGTTATGGGGTAATCTCCCCAACTGGCAACCCATCTGGCAGCGTGGTTTTGCAATGACGCTGTATTTGAAACCCGATATTTCTGAAGCCCAAAAGCAAAATTTAGTAACACAATTACGAGCTCGTCCTGATGTTACACAGGCTCAATATATCTCTCCGGCACAAGGTTTAGAAGAACTACAAAGCCGTTTGAAAATAGATAATCTGCTGGCTTCACAAGAACAAAATCCCTTACCCAGTGTTGTTGTGATACAACCTGCAACAGTATCGGCCAAAGCAATCCGACAATTAGCACAGCATTTACAACGCTTATCTGAAGTTACTACCGTCCAGTTAAATGACAAAAAAGTGGAACAGCTAGCCGCTGTTTCAGCATTAGCTGGGCGAATTGCTTATCTACTCACTGGGTTATTGTTAGTTGGATTGTGGTTTGTGATTTACTCCACCATCCATATCATGTTATTACCTCACCCTAATGAACTTTCTCTTTATAAGTCCTTAGGAGCGTCTAATACTTTTGTACGTCGTCCTTTTTTGTATAGCGGGTTCTGGTACGGCACCTTAGGTGCTTTAGGCGGCTTATTATTGGCGGCGGTGTTAAAGACAATTTTAAACCCCTCGTTACAGCAAGTAGCCAAAGCTTATGATAGTTCTTTTGTCCTTCGGGGATTAGACTTAAATTTTAATATTTACTTGTTACTTATAGGTGCATTGCTGGGATGGGTGAGTGCATTGCTGACCTTAGGTAAAGAATGGGATGCTTTGGGCCAGACCAGCCAATAAAAAAATCCCATTAAAAACAATAAGAAAACTCTAAAAATTGGCACTCTAGCCAAGAGAGTGCTAAAATATAAAGAGATAACAATTGTAATTTAACAAAGGGTTAAAAATATAAAATGAGTACAAGTTTACAGCGCTTAGAAATGGCGGTACCCATTGGCAGCCTCGAAGCTTATATACGCCATGTAAACCAAGTTTCAGTCTTGACCAGCGAAGAAGAGCAGGCATTGGCGATTCGCTTTTGTAAGGAAGGGGATTTAGAAGCCGCCAGACAGCTTGTTCTATCCCACCTACGATTTGTAGTGCGCGTCGCACGAGGCTATATGGGATATGGTTTGCCACTAGCGGATTTAATCCAAGAAGGCAACATCGGTTTAATGAAAGCCGTTAAACGTTTTAATCCCACGCTTGGAGTACGGTTAGTTTCATTTGCCGTTCATTGGATTAAAGCAGAAATCCATGAATATATTTTACGCAACTGGCGTATTGTCAAAGTGGCAACGACCAAGGCACAGCGTAAATTGTTCTTTAACTTGCGTAAAGCGGCTAAACGGTTAGGTTGGTTTAGCGATGCTGAGGTGCAAACTGTAGCAATGGACCTCAATGTCAGTCCCGAAGAAGTACGCCGCATGGAAATGCGTTTAAATGCGCAACATGAAGCGTTTGATGCTCAATCAGAGGAATCCGATGATGCGTCATGGAGTGCTCCGGCCAATTATCTGGAAGACAATCGCTATGATCCGGCGCAGCAATTAGAAACCAGTGATTGGTCAGAAAATCGTGACCAACAATTGCGTCAAGCGTTAGTACGACTGGACATGCGCAGCCAAGATATTTTGCAGCAACGTTGGCTGGCAGAAGAAAAAGCGACTTTACATGAATTGGCTGATAAATATGGTGTGTCTGCTGAGCGTGTTCGCCAATTAGAAAAAAGTGCTATGCAACAACTGAAAAAAGTAATGGTTGAGGCATAACCTGAAAGCTACTTCTTAATTGTTATTGGCGAAAAGTACGGGTATTTTCAGGAGCAGCTGCAAAGTTCGAACGAAAAGGATTAATATCTAAACCCCCACGTCGCATGTAACGTGCGTAAACTGTCAACTTTTCCGGCCGGCAATAGCGTAAAATATCAACAAAAATACGCTCTACACATTGTTCATGAAATTCTTGATGTTCGCGAAAAGAAATAAGATATTTTAATAATCCTTCATGTTCAATCTGTCTGCCAATGTAATGAATCCATACACTACCCCAATCGGGTTGATTGGTAATGGGACAATTAGAACGTAATAAATGCGAAAACAACTTTTCTTCAAGCAACGTATCTTGTGTCATTAAAAAAGTGGGATTGATTGAGTAACTATCGGTTGTAATGGGTAGTTCATCCAGGCAAACGCTGCTACATTTATTTACGTTTTTAAGCTCAGAAAAGAGTTGTGGCGTAAAAAGTTTAACTGTTACATAGGCTTGTGCGACACGCGATAAATCATTAACCAGGGTTGCTGTCACGTGCTGTAGTCCATCAAAACACGTTTGATTAAACGAGCCTAAATAAAGCTTTAAAGACTTCGATTCGATAAGATTCGGAGAAACAGCGGGAATATGGAATTCTCCAATAGCAATTTGAGGTTTTCCTCGACTATCCAGCCAAGAAATCTCATAAGCATTCCATATATCTACGCCGGCAAAAGGTAAAGACGATACGATGCCTATTTCAGAGCGTTTAATGCCACGAGGAATCGGCATAAGTAACGTTGGATTGTAATAACTTTCATAGGATGTAGGCTGTCCTAAAAGATCAGCAACAGAATTTTGTAACTTCATAAATTTAACTGCTTGACGGTTCACTGAAAGCTGTTATTATAGCCCTCCCTGACGGGGCGTGGCTAACAAAAAATAGAGTTGCAGCCAGTCAGGAAAAAAGAGTTGACAGGGTGTTCGGTTATGCTAAACTCCTCAAACTCTTTTAATGATGTAAAAGCTCTTTAACAAAATAATTTTGAAGCAATTTGTGTGGGCATTTGCGTTGATAATCCAGCGACAAAAAAGCAAGTTTTATCGATGTAAATGACTGTCATTTTTTTACAGTAGTTTTAACGTCGAGTCAGAAATAGCAACGAAAGTTGTTAAAAAAATCTTCTATGAAGAGTTTGATCCTGGCTCAGATTGAACGCTGGCGGTATGCTTAACACATGCAAGTCGAACGGTAACAGGCCCCGCACTTCAATCACTTTTAAGTTGTATAAACAAAGAGTGATTGAAGTGCGGGGTGCTGACGAGTGGCGGACGGGTGAGTAATACGTAGGAATCTACCCTAAAGCGGGGGACAACCCGAGGAAACTCGGGCTAATACCGCATAATCTCTAAGGAGTAAAGTCGGGGACCTTCGGGCCTGACACTTTAGGATGAGCCTACGTCGGATTAGCTAGTTGGTGGGGTAAAAGCCTACCAAGGCAACGATCCGTAGCTGGTCTGAGAGGACGACCAGCCACACTGGGACTGAGACACGGCCCAGACTCCTACGGGAGGCAGCAGTGGGGAATATTGGACAATGGGCGAAAGCCTGATCCAGCAATACCGCGTGTGCGAAGAAGGCCTTCGGGTTGTAAAGCACTTTCAGTGGGGAAGAAATCTGCAAAACTAATACCTTTGCAGTTTGACGTTACCCAAAGAAGAAGCACCGGCAAACTCTGTGCCAGCAGCCGCGGTAATACAGAGGGTGCGAGCGTTAATCGGAGTTACTGGGCGTAAAGGGCGCGTAGGCGGTGTTATGAGTGTGATGTGAAAGCCCCGGGCTTAACCTGGGAAGTGCATCGCAAACGATAATACTGGAGTATATGAGAG
>JBAUEV010000194.1:0-2149 GCA_049678805.1 Gammaproteobacteria bacterium | reverse complement strand
TACCCCTACCAAACCATAATGTCCGTACACCCAACCCCCGATCACGCCACCCAAAAAAATACCAAGAAATTGCGAGCTTGAATAAATGCCTGTCGCAGTACCTTTGGCAGTTGCCGGCGCAAATTTGGAAACCAAGGAAGGTAGACAAGCCTCGAGCAGGGTAAAAGCAGTAAAAAATAAAAACAGAAAAAGGGTGATGCTCCACAGCGAATGTGCAGAAATTAAAAAACCTATTTGGGAAACTAATAATAGAGAAATAGCACCTAAAAAGACTGTTTTCATATGGCGATGTTTTTCGGCAAGAATAATAAACGGCATCATGGCTAAAAAAGCAGCTACCAAGATGAGTAAATAAAAATAACCTTGTTTGATGGTATGGAATGCCCCCATCGTGGTAAGCAATAACGGTATAGCGATAAACAAGGCTGTTAACAAGGTATGCAAAGCACAAATGCCAAAGTCGAGACGCAGTAATTCAGGGTTGCGCAACAGTTTTTTGAACAATGCGGGTATCGGTTCTGCATCGCGGTGAAATCCAGTATGTGCTGTGGGCACCAGAGTAAAAAGCACCGCAATACCCAGCAGTGCCAATACAGCCGTTAAGCCAAAAATCCCTGGTACCTGCAACCAAGGATTTAAAATGGGCCCTAATACCATTGCCAATAAGAAAGCTAAACCAATGGTGCTACCGATAATCGCCATTGCTTTAGTACGATTTTCTTCGCGAGTTAGATCGGCGACACTAGCGATCACAGTGCTACCGATGGCGCCGGCGCCTTGTAAGGCACGGCCGATGATAATGCCGTGAATAGAATGCGCCATTGCAGCAAATACGCTACCGCCAGCAAAGAGGATCAAGCCAGCCGTGATAATGGGTTTGCGGCCAATGCGGTCGGATAGCATGCCAAAGGGTATTTGTAAGCAGGCTTGGGTCAGGCCATAAATACCTAATGCTAAACCAATAAGCAGCGGCGTAGAGCCTTTAAGGGTGGCGGCATAAGGGCTAAAGATGGGCAATATAATGAATAAGCCCAGCATGCGCACGGCAAAGATGGCCGATAAGGCAAATGTAGCGCGTAATTCACGGCTTGTCATCATAATGAGTTCTCAGATTTTTAACCGTCAACGAGGTGTCAAGCCTTCGCCTTTTGCCTGAGCTCGCGTTTGCCGACCTCAGGCAAAAGGCAGCAATGGAAAAAATTTCCCTGCTGGCAAAAATAGCCTTGATGGGTAGTTTAACAGAATAGAATTGCAATCGGCAGGATGATGCCTATTTAAGTTTTTAATGTTTAACGGATGCCTCCTGCTGGGCTTATGTTACAAAATTAATGAAAATGTATGCACCTACCGACTTATTTGTTTAAAATAAGTGATTAACCCGATTGAGATCGTTATGAATGTCATTCAGATTCGTGGCGCGCGCACACATAATTTGAAAAATATTGATTTGGACTTGCCGCGCGACAAGCTGGTCGTTATTACTGGTTTATCGGGTTCCGGTAAATCATCCCTCGCATTCGATACACTGTATGCCGAAGGACAGCGTCGCTATGTTGAATCATTGTCCGCCTATGCACGTCAATTTTTATCCATGATGGAAAAACCCGATGTAGATCACATCGAAGGTTTATCGCCCGCCATCTCGATTGAACAAAAAACCGCTTCACACAATCCACGTTCCACCGTGGGCACAATTACCGAAATCTATGATTATTTACGTCTGTTGTACGCGCGTGTTGGACAACCACGCTGTCCAACTCATCATACTGTCTTAGAAGCACAAACCATTAGCCAGATGGTAGATACGGTTTTAGCGTTGCCGGAAGGTACGGCAATTTTATTGCTTGCGCCTATAGTAAAAGGGCGTAAAGGGGAACATACACAAGTGCTGGATAGCATGCGTTCGCAGGGTTTTATTCGTGCCCGGATTGATGGCAAAGTAGTGGAGTTGGATCAAGCGCCACAACTTGGTTTACGCCGGAAACATACTATTGAGGTCGTCGTTGATCGCGTGAAAGTGCGTAACGATTTGCAATTACGTTTGGCTGAATCGTTCGAAACAGCATTACGCTTAGCGGATGGTATAGCTGTGGTTGCTTTTATGGATAAAAAAGAGGGAAAGGATAAAATTTTTTCTTCGAAATTTGCG
>JBAUEV010000193.1:0-7740 GCA_049678805.1 Gammaproteobacteria bacterium | reverse complement strand
ACCACTCATCAAAGTTTGTTGGGCAATGCGATTGCTAACAATTCACCTGAACAAGTGGCGGCTGTTTGGCATGAAATTCCTAAGCCGTTACGCAAAAATGTCCAACTCGTAAATTGTTATGCAGATTTTCTTATCCAACATCGGCCTAATCAAGCCGAACCATTATTACGTGATGCTCTCAAACACGAGTGGCATCCTGAATGGGTACGTCGTTATGGTCTAGTGCATGGAGAAAATAATGCGAAACAATTGGCATTGGCAGAAAGTTGGTTGAAAGAGCACGAGAATGATCCTGATTTGTTATTTTGCCTTGGGCGGTTATGTGTGCGGCAACGCTTGTGGGGTAAAGCTCGTCATTATTTTGAAAGCAGCCTTAAAATTAAACCCGCCAGTGATGTGTATTATGAATTTGGAGAATTATTAGAGCAACTGGATGAAAAACCAGCAGCTCTCACGTGTTATCGTAAAGGATTAGAGATCAAATAACAAAATGACTACTGATTGAGTTGAGCTTGGCCCTTATAGTAGCCAGCGTTTTAGCATAATCCTTAGTATGAAAGATAGCCGTGCCCATCACGAACGTATCGGCACCTGCTGCCATAACGGCTTCCAAATTATCCAACTTAATACCACCATCTACTTCTAAACGTACCTTATGGGGTATTTGAGTAATTAATTGTCGTACCTCTTGAATCTTCTGGAAACTACCAGGAATAAACGTCTGTCCTCCAAACCCTGGATTTACTGACATAATAAGCACCGCATCTATCTTATCTAACACATAATGTAAGGAATGTAATGACGTCGCCGGATTAAAAGCCAAACCACTGAAACAACCATGCTCACGAATGAGTTGCAAACTACGATCAATATGTTTGGAGGCTTCCGGATGAAAAATAATCGTTGTAGCACCTGCTTTAGCAAACTCCACAATTAAACTATCTACGGGTTTGGTCATCAAGTGCACATCAATGGGGGCAGTTACCCCATAATCCCGCAATGCTTTGCAACCGATGGGACCTAAGGTCAAATTAGGCACATAATGATTATCCATAACATCAAAATGAATGCGATCTGCGCCCGCAGCAAGCACTCGAATTACTTCCTCACCTAAACAAGCAAAGTTAGCCGCTAAAATTGAGGCAGAAATTTGATAAGCACGCATAGTGGTTTCCATATTGTGTTACCGGGTGAATTTATTATATCCCACGTGATTCGCAGATGCTCTCATAAGCCGCACGAATTTGTTGGGTCTTTTGGGTGGCCTGTAAAATATCTGCTTCTGATAACCCCTTTGCCATCAATTTATCAGGGTGATAAAGAGTCATCGCTCGACGATACGCTTTTTTAATTTCACTATGAGATGCCTGGTAGGAAATACCCAATAATTGGTAGGCTTGTAACAATGGATCAGGTGGTTGATGGGGTTTGGCATGCCAGGTATGCGATTGCTGATGGGTATGCAAATTTTCCTCTTGAATATGCACTCGCCAAGAAATACCTAATTTTTGCGCCATAAAATCTAATGTCTGCTTTTTACGGGGATGCAAATAACCATCCGCAAACGCCATTTTGACTTGCATGGCCATGAAAAAATTCAGCCAACTGGGTGCGCACATGCCTCGCAACTGTTGTAACGCATCTTGTAAATCGTAATTTGGGTTTTTTCCTTCATAAAAACAACGAATGGCTTGATAACTGCCCGCTTTAGATAAATTCAGTTGCGCTATTACCTGACGTGCTTGCTGGATTTCAGCAGGAGAAATACGTCCATCCACTTTAGCCATATGTCCCAATACACTGAACATAATATGCAGTAAGGCGGTTTTCCGTTTTCGGTCTGCCACAGTAAAGTAATACTCATCCAGCCAATGCCCAACGATTAGCCCGACAATCATCCCCAATAGCCCGGCTAACCAGGCACCAAGGATGCAACATAGAATTTTACCTATCCATCTCATATGATTAATTATAGGTGATTTATAGGATAAAGGAATTTTAGCTCCGTACACGACAAAAATGGTTAAATGGTTTTAGAATGTCGACGGGGTGCCGTTTTCAGACTAAACTGCATCCTGCTATCGGTAATTGCTCACTCCCCTCTGCCTACGTACTGCGCTTTATGCGCGGTATCCAGTATTGACTAAGATTTTTTCTGGATGCCGCGGACAAGCCGCGGCAGGTAGGTTGGGGCTGCGGCACGTGAATTTCTCCCTCTTTTAAATTGGTGTCAACCAGCCTACGGGAGTAAAATGGGCATCCAAGCCAAAATGAGGAATTATTATGACAGAACATTTGGTACAACAAGTGCCTAATTTAACTACAGCACTCTACGGCCCACTACAAGCATTAGAACAACATTTTTTAGATAACCAGATCAAAATTGAATGTTGGCTTCGCGAACAACTGCGCCTTACACCACCCCCTTTTTACGCTTCCGTGGATTTGCGCAATGCTGGATTCAAATTAGCACCTGTAGATACCAATTTATTCCCCGCTGGTTTTAACAATTTAAACCCCGATTTTTTACCACTTTGCGTGCAAGCGGTACAAACAACTTTAGAAGACTATTACCCAGGAACCAGCCGTATTCTATTAATCCCTGAAAGCCACACCCGTAACCTCTTTTATTTTGAAAATGTGGCAGTATTACAAGAAATTCTATCAAAAGCTGGTTTTGAAGTGCGCATCGGTTCGTTACTAGACGAATTTAAAAAAACCCAAACCATTGCTTTACCTTCTGGGCGCAAAGTAGTGCTTGAACCCCTAGTACGTCATCATGACCAAATCGGCGTGGCCGGTTTTAGTCCTGATTGTGTACTGCTTAATAATGATTTATCCGGCGGAATTCCCGAAATATTGCAAGAAATTCAACAACCGATTTTACCACCATTAACTCTAGGCTGGAGCACACGCCGTAAATCCACACATTTTCAGCATTATGCTGATGTCACCCAAACATTTGCTCAATATTTACAAATAGACCCTTGGGTAATTACTCCACTATTTCGTAAATGTAATGCCGTTGATTTTTTAGCACGGGAAGGTGAAACCTGTTTAATCGAACAAGTTGACGCATTATTCCAACAAATTCGCGCGAAATATGCGGAATACAATATCAGCCAACCTCCTTTTGTCGCCATTAAAGCCGAAGCAGGTACTTATGGCATGGCAGTGATGATGGTACGTAGTGCCGATGACATTAAGCATTTAAACCACAAACAACGTACCAATATGGCTAAAACCAAAAATGGTCAGCCAGTAACCCAAGTGATTATTCAAGAAGGTGTTTATACATTTGAAACCTGGGGCAACGATCAAGCCGTCGCCGAACCAGTCGCTTACATGATTGGTCGGCATGTGGTAGGGGGGTTTTACCGCGTGCATACCAAACGTGGAATAGATGAAAATCTCAACTCCCCTGGCATGCACTTTGAACCTCTGGCCTTCGCTTCGGCTTGCAATTGCCCCCATGTCAATCGCATTGCCAGCGAACAAGCCAATCGTTTTTATGCCTATGGTGTCATTGCTCGTTTAGCTTTAATTGCCGCTGCGCGCGAATTGGCTCAGCAAACAGTTATGGTAAATTATCCTCAGGAAATCTTATGAAGAAGCGCTTAGGGGTGGTGATGGATCCCATCCAACAAATTCATGTAGAAAAAGACAGTACTTTTGCCCTCTTACTAGAAGCACAACAGCGGGGCTTCGAAATTTACTATTTCGAGCAAGCTGATTTATTTTTGCAACAAGGTATAGCCTATGGCCGCGCCCGTCATTTAATAATTAAAGATGATCCACAAAATTGGTACCAATTCAAAAAAGAACAAACGTTACCCCTGGCAGAATTAGCAGTTATTTTGATGCGTAAAGATCCGCCATTTGATGTCGAATACATTTACACAACTTACTTGTTAGAATTTGCTGAAATACAAGGCACTTTGGTAGTCAACAAACCACAAGCTCTACGGGATGCGAATGAAAAAATATTTGCTGCACGGTTCCCCGCATGCTGTCCGGAAACATTAGTAACTCGTGAGGCAAAATTATTACGCAATTTTATCGCTCAATATCATCAAGCTGTATTAAAACCATTACACACGATGGGCGGTGGTTCTATTTTTTTATTACGCGAAGGTGATCCTAATATCAACGTTGTAATTGAAATGCTCACTGCTGGTGGTACGCATTACATCATGGCTCAACGTTTTATTCCTGAAATTACTCAGGGTGATAAACGAATTTTATTAATTGATGGTGAACCCATACCTTATGCTCTGACACGGATTCCTGCCAGTGGTGAAATTCGTGGCAATTTAGCAGCAGGTGGACATGGGGTAGGCATGCCATTAACTGAGCGAGATTATTGGATTTCCCGACAAGTGGGACCCACATTACGCGAAATGGGATTATTAATAGTCGGCCTAGATGTTATTGGTGATTATTTGACTGAGATAAATGTAACCAGCCCCACCTGTATTCGTCAACTGGATGCACAATTTAACATAAATATCAGCGCTAAAGTGTTTGATAGCATTGAACAACGATTGAGCTGAAAGGATCCTTGTATGGAAAAAATTTGCATTCGTTATTTAATAACAGGTCGCGTGCAAGGCGTTTATTACCGTGATGCTACTCGTAGACAGGCAGAACAATTACAAATCACCGGTTGGACACGCAACTTATCAGATGGCCGCGTAGAAGTAATGGCGCAAGGCACCCTAGAAAATCTCGAAAAATTCCAGCAGTGGTTATGGAAAGGACCCGTATTAGCAAAAGTAACAGAGGTTATTGTTGAACCGACAACCTTAACGGAACACTTCACAGGATTTACCGTTCGGTAGCAGAGTAGCTTTGATGCAGTGTTGACGGAACAAGGAATCTTTAGTTTGACATCAAAAAACCTTTGATTCCGTTGAGGGTGCATCAGGGCTATCAGCTTTCTCAATACTTGCTTTAATCGCTTTAATCGGTTCATTTTTATGTTGCTGAGCACTAAAAAACCCCTTACTAATCAATAGACTTGGTTCATTATTATTAAACTTAGCAGTGGTTTGTTGGGGGTGTGTGGTTTTATTTCATCAAACTCCGCTATCGCATTACTATTCTGAGTTAATTTTTCCTTATTTTTTCCTGTTAACATATCATGCAGTTCACGAATTCCCTTATTTTCACTATATTTGGTTACAAAACTGTTGATATCTTCTGCTGTTAAACGATTAACGTATCCTCTATGAATGTCCTTTTGTAAAGGATCATTGAGAGAATCCTTAATAGCAATATTTTCAATGTCATCTAAATAGCGTCCTAACAGAATCTCTGCTGCTTTTTCACTTAACCCATTTTCAGTCTTGTTAAGAAAACTCGTTATTTCCCTCTCAATTTCCTGCGCAGCAGTTTCTTTTTCAGCTTCTTGCTTGCTAGAAGGGGGATGATTGATGTATTGAGGAATATCAGCAAGCTGTTTGGAAGTTAAATTTTTCTCCAACAGTTTTCTTAAATTATTATTGCCCATAAAAATTTTAGCTGCTTCGGGGTCTACACAGAGATTTTGCAAACTCTTTGCTTTGGTCGCTGAATGGGGAAGAAAAATTTTATCTAAGAAAGATTTATTACCACTATGTTTTTCTAAGATTTGAGCAATTTCTTTTTTAGTAGCGGCACATATCATTGAACCCGATTTAGACGGCGTTAACCGAGCATAGGACGAATTCAATAAAAGCACAGCAGCTTCACTATTATTGAGAGCCGCTTGAAAAAGTTCTTTTTTCTCTTTTTCCCCAATATTCTCTAGATAGCCTTTTTGAGTTTCTAATTTCTTCAAAAATTCATGAGCAACCCTCACTTCAGCTATTGGAAGTTCATTAGGAACCTCAAGCGCGACGGATGGACGTGGAAGTTTTAGAGGCGGTACAGCGCTTTGCCCACTTACTGTTGTTGAAATTGTTTGGGTTTCTGTGTTTCGCAAGGCAGACCAAACGGTCTTAACAAAATCAGCAAATTTTTGCTTAACTGCTGCTAATTTCTCCTCAGCAAGTCTAAATTGCATAGGAAGCTGTTTGGCATTTTCTTTAATCCCTTCACCCAGTGATGCTAAATATTCCTCAACTTTAGCAATTTTTTCTTTCATGGAAGCGATTCCAGCGTCAATCACCAACTTGGCTTCCTTTAATTGTTTCTCTGAGCTTGTTGTAGCTAAAATGATTATAATGTGATAAACAGTTTTAATAAAATTAGACAACCCCTCACCAAGCTCCTTGCTTTGGTTCACTGCGGCTTCTAATTTTGGAGTGATGTAAGCTTGAAATGACGCTGATTCTTTGGGAAAATTTGCTTCCAAAAATCCTTCATAATAAAAATGAATCGTTCTAATCTCATCAATTTTTATGCGACCAAGAATCTTTTCATCGTTTAACCACTTATGGGCTCTAAGCAATAGCATTTCAGCAATTTTAGGGAATGTTTTGGCTGCAAAAAAGAGCTCCTCTCTATAATCTTTAGAATTTTTATTATTTTGATCTGCAACAGCCTTAAAAAAGTCAGTATCATTTTTCTCACATCTTTGACAAAATTCTTCAAGAACCATTTTATACTCAGCCTCAGCTTGTTTAAAGGCAATCTTAGGATGAATCTGAGAAACTTGTTTGTTGCCTTCAGGCATAAGACCTCCCCCCTTAATACATTTAATCGTTTGATGGCTGGCAATACTATTTATTATACTTAACAAGCTTAAAGCAATCTTAAAAAGCAATAATTTTTTATGCCCCTCCCCTTAACCAACTTTCCAAGATAAGCTTGGCGGCGTAACAATCCACCGATATCTTTTGCAATGCGCGGTAGCCACCCTCAGCAAATATATGTTCTCGCGCCTCTTTAGTAGACAAACGCTCATCCATGCCATGCACGGGCAATGGATACCGCCGTTGCAGTGCTTGCATAAAAGCTTGTGCAGCTTGCAAAATTTGTTGTTTTTCATCATCCATATCAATAGGCAATCCAACCACCAACGCAATCGGCTGCCATTCTTGCAGCAGGCGATCTACTTCTTGCCAATTAGGATGACCATCGCGGGCTTTTAATACCGACAAAGGTGTAGCCGTTTTGGTAGTGGTTTGTCCCACCGCTGTCCCAATGCGCTTTAGACCGAAATCAAAGCCCAAAACCACCGTCGCTTTCAGAGATGAATTAGGCATGCCCTATTCCATAAGCCACACGATTAAGATCTATGCCAATTGAGGCCGCCGCTGCCTGCCAACGCATTTCAAGAGGCAAATCAAACATAATCTCAAAATTCGGCGGAGCAACTAGCCAACAATTGCGTTGTATCTCTCCCTCCAGTTGTCCCCGCGCCCAACCTGCATAGCCTAAGGCTATCACGGTATTGCGTGGCGCACGCCCTGCCGCCAGTGCATAGAGCATTTCTTTGGCTGGTGAAATCACAATGTTTTGATCGTCCGTAGAATAAATAATTAGCCCTAGATCTTGTGCGACCGGGCCACCAAATAATACCACTTGTTCCTTGATGCTCTTGTCTTTAACTTGAATTTTTAAATGTCTCAGCAACTCTATCACTAAAGTATTCAAAGGTTTGTTAATCACCACTCCTAACGTACCCTGTTCAGTGTGTTCGTAAATATAAACAACTGCTTGGTGAAAACTGGCATAGTTATTCATAGTAGGCATGGCAATCAAGAAAGAGTTTTTCAAAGAGATGGTTTCTATCATGCTATCGATCGTCTAAGG
>JBAUEV010000192.1:0-4563 GCA_049678805.1 Gammaproteobacteria bacterium | reverse complement strand
ATACAGGGATGTATTCTCCGACCGCAGGATGCAGTTTTGTCTGAAAACGACACCCACTCGGCATTCTAAAAATAAGGAATATGCAACAATGCCGGACAAGCCGCGGCACGTAGGCAGTGAGGAGGAGTAAATGCGATTGCGCTGCAAGGATAAGTTTTGGCTGCTCTATTAAAGATGCGTCTACAATTACTCATAGCGCTTTATACTGTTATCATGCCATTTGAGGAATTAAAAACAGACGTTAAGGATGAATCTTTCAGCACCCTTTATTAAACGGCCGATTGGTACTGCATTATTGGCGTTAGGAATAGCTATCGCCGGTATTGTGGCATTCAATTTTTTGCCCGTTGCCCCCTTGCCACAAGTTGATTTTCCCACCATCGCCGTTACAGCATTGTTACCCGGCGCAAGTCCGGAAATTATGGCAACTTCAGTAGCAACACCTCTCGAACGCCAACTCGGTCGGATCGCAGGAATCACAGAAATGACTTCGGCCAGTACGTTAGGCACTACCCGTATTACCGTACAGTTTGATTTAACACGTAATATTGATGGCGCCGCACGCGATGTTCAAGCTGCCATCAACGCCGCTAGTAGCCAATTACCCACTAATTTGCCGAGCAGCCCAACTTATCGCAAAGTTAATCCAGCCGATGCACCCATTATGATTGTGGCACTCACGTCTGACACTTTCACCAGAGGACAATTGTATGATGTCGCATCCAGCATTCTGCAACAAAAATTATCGCAAATAGAAGGAATTGGCCAAGTGATCGTGGGGGGTAGTTCCTTACCCGCAGTGCGGGTCGAGCTAAATCCAACTATTCTCAATAAATATGGCATTGGTTTAAATAATGTCAGCTCGGCGTTGGCGGCGGCCAATGTTAATGAGCCTAAAGGCCAGCTCACCAACGCTACCATTAGCACCAACATCATTACTAACGATCAACTGTATCATGCTTATCAATATCGGCCGCTCATCATTGCTTACCATAACAATAGTCCGGTACGTATTTCTGATGTGGGTCAAGTCAATGATTCGGTCGAAGACTTACGCAATGCAGGCCTCTTCAATGGTAAACCCGCGGTAATATTAGTATTATTTAAACAACCAGGCGCTAATGTTATTGAAACCACTGACCGCATTCGAGCGATCATTCCTGTGCTTAAAGCATCTATTCCTGCCGCTATAAATATGCCGATCGCTATGGATAGAACAGCGACAATTCGTGCTTCATTGCACGATGTTGAATTAACTTTATTAATAGCTGTGATATTAGTTATTTTGGTAACGTATTTATTTCTTGGTAATTTTCGTGCCATGCTTATTCCTGGCGTGGCAGTCCCTCTATCCTTACTCGGCACATTTGGCATGATGTATTTGTTGGGTTTTAGTTTAGACAATTTGTCATTAATGGCTCTCACTATTTCTACGGGTTTTGTTGTAGATGATGCTGTTGTTGTATTAGAAAACACCTCTCGTCATGTCGAGTTGGGCACACCACCCATACCCGCTGCATTGGCCGGCGCTAATGAAGTGGGCTTCACCGTATTGTCCATGAGCACTTCATTGATAGCGGTATTTATTCCTATTTTGTTGATGGGTGGTATTGTTGGACGATTATTCCGAGAATTTGCCATAACGTTGTCGTCAGCGATTTTAGTATCGTTACTCGTATCGTTAACCGTTACCCCAATGATGTGTAGCCGATTACTTAAACCTAAAGAACTAGAAAAACCGAATCGTTATACGCAGGTATTTGGATTTATCCGTAAAAAATATGAGCGTACTCTCCGTTGGGTATTAAATCATGCTTGGTTGATGTTTATTGCCACGGCAATTACTTTGTCACTGAGTATTTTTTTATACATAGTAGTACCGAAAGGATTTTTCCCGCAACAAGATACGGGCCGGATTGTCGGTTCTATCCAAGCTGACCAAGATATTTCATTCCAATCCATGAGCCAAAAACTTTATGCCCTGGTAAAGATCGTTGAGCAAGACCCAGCCGTTGCCACAGTCGTTGGTTTTGTAGGCGGAACTGTTACCAATGCCGGAACAATGTATATTACGCTTAAACCGCTGTCCGAACGTAATGCTTCAGTCGATGGAGTCATTAATCGGTTGCGAGGCAAGCTTACCGCCGTACCGGGCGCTGCACTTTATTTGCAAGCGGCACAAGATTTACTGATTGGCGGGCGGCAAGGTAATGCACAATTTCAGTACACTTTATCGGCTGATAATTTGCAAGATTTAAATGCTTGGGCACCACGAGTATTAGCCCAAGTTATTAAATTACCTGGAATTTCTGATGTTAATAGCGATCAACGCGATCGCGGGCTACAGGAATTTGTAACCATTGATTATGATACTGCTGCACGTTTTGGCATCACAACGCAGCTGATTACTCAAACGCTTTACCATGCTTTTGGTCAAAGTCAGGTATCAACGATGTATACTCAACGCAATCAATATCATGTGGTAATGGAAGTTGCCCCACGTTTTTGGCAACGACCTGAAACATTGAATGACATCTATGTACTTTCTCCCGCTGGTAATGAAGTACCGCTAGCAGCGATTTCACATTTTGCACCCTCAGCAACCTTATTAGCAGTCAATCACCTAGGTCAAGCGCCTGCAGCAACATTGTCATTTAATTTATTGCCAGATGTAGCATTGGGCGAAGCCGTTACTCGAATTAATGAAACCGTTGCAGCCATACACTTACCAGCAACCATACGGGGCCGATTTCAAGGGACTGCGCAAGCATTTCAAGCATCCCTCGCAAATGAACCGTATTTAATTTTGACGGCATTATTAGCAGTTTATATTGTTTTGGGAATACTCTACGAAAGTACATTTCATCCTATCACCATTCTCTCGACGCTTCCTTCAGCAGGCGTTGGTGCATTGTTAGCTTTACTAATGTCAGGCACAGAATTAAATATTATTGGCTTGATTGGTATTATTCTGTTAATTGGCATTGTAAAGAAAAATGCTATTATGATGATTGATTTTGCATTGCATCTCGAAAAGACGCAAAATAAATCGGCGCGCGAGTCCATTTACGAAGCTGCTTTACTCCGCTTTCGCCCGATTATGATGACCACGATGACTGCCTTATTCGGCGCATTACCGTTGGTTTTTGGTATTGGTATAGGTTCTGAATTGCGTCGTCCATTAGGTGTTGCCATTGTGGGGGGATTAATCGTCAGTCAAATGTTGACGTTATATACTACCCCTGTTATTTACCTTGCTTTAGAAAGTTTCAGTCGTTGGGTTCATCGTTTACCTCAACTTTTTGCTAAAAAAGCAAAAATATAGGAAAAAAACATGCGAGCTAATTATTCAAAAATAATAGCTTGGTTAAAGTGCCATAGAATTCGGGAATTATTCGTGAAAACAAGATATGCGTCATTGCGACCCCAAGCGCCAGCGAAGGGGGAAGCAATCCAGGTTTTAAAAATCTGTTTCTGGATTGCTTCGTCGCTAACGCTCCTCGCAATGACGGAAATAATGCTTTGTAGCTGTGTCGTAGGTCCTGATTACGTACGACCCCCAGTTGCAATAACGGAAAAATTCAAAGAAGCACCAAAAGGCTGGAAAATCGCACAACCACAAGATGAAAATGATCGTGGCGAATGGTGGAAAGTTTTTAATGACCCACAACTTAATGCTCTTGAAGCACAATTAGACTGTGAGAACCAAACCATTATTCAAGCTAAAGCAACTTACCGCCAAGCACGTGCACTCGTAGATGAAGCTATGGCTGCCTATTTCCCAACTCTAACCAGTGCTCTTTCTGTCACGGCTCAAGGGCAGGGCGGACCGTCTGGATCATCATCGGGATCATTTGGAGGTTCTTCATCCTCTGGAACATCATCAAACTCCTCAAATTCGTCAAACTCATCAGGAGGGTCATCCGGATCTTCTAGCTCTCTTACTTATTCATTATTTCTGGATGCAAGTTGGGAGCTTGATATCTGGGGCAGCATCCACCGCGCTGTTGAAGCAAGTAAAGCCGGCGCGCAAGCCAGCGCTGCACAACTTGCAGCAACACGCTTGTTAGAACAAGCCACTTTAGCACAATCCTATTTCGAATTGCGTGCTGCGGATACCGATCAAAAATTGTTAGACGATACCGTGAAATCGTATCAAGCATCACTCCAATTTACGCGTAATCAATATGCATCAGGCGTTGCAGCGCTCGCAGATGTAATACAAGCAAAAAGTTTATGGGAAGTTGCAGAAGCGCAAGCCATTAACAATGGTATTGCTCGAGCCCAATTTGAACATGCGATTGCAGTGTTAATTGGAAAACCGCCGGCTGCTTTTTATTTCGCGCCGCAACCACTGACAGCGACGCCGCCGCAGATTCCAGTTGAAATACCTTGTATTTTACTGGAACGGCGACCTGATGTTGCTCAAGCGGAACGACTGATGGCACAAGCCAATGCTCAAATTGGTGTAGCAATTGCCGCTTATTTTCCGACTTTAACGTTGATGGCAACGGGCAACTTTCAAAATAATAATTCGGCTGGTTTGTTTTCTCTACCCGGATT
>JBAUEV010000191.1:0-1938 GCA_049678805.1 Gammaproteobacteria bacterium | reverse complement strand
ACAGTAGCCTCTTATCGTCAAACGGTGCTGAGTGCTTTTCAAAATGTTGAAGATAATTTAGCGGAATTACGAATTCTCAAACAACAAAGCATAGTGCAAGACCAGGCTGCTGCCGACGCAAGACTTGCTTTAAAATTAGTATTTAATCAATACCGAGCAGGCACAGTTCCTTACTCCAGTGTCCTACTGTCACAAATTAATGCTTATACCGCTGAAAAAACGGCGGCTGATACGAATGGGTTAAAAATGACGACAGCAGTTACTTTGATAAAGGCGTTGGGGGGTGGCTGGGATGTGTCAAGTATCGCTCACGCGGGGGATCCACAGGTATATTTGTATTGGCAGCCACCTAAGACATAGTAGACGAGTTAGATTAAGTGGCAGTCGTAGGGTGGACAAAGCAGTCCCGCACTTGTTGCGGGATCTTCAAATCAGCTCCCCGCCGGCTTTTTAGCTCTGTTCTAGCATTTTGATGGGACAACCCTGGGTAAAGCATGCCAGGAATGTTATTTTAAGCATTTTTATGCTATACTTGTATTATATATATTATATATATATTTCAGTGAGGTGAATTATGTTAGCCATACGATTACCTGATGATATTGAAAAACGACTAGAAGTTTTAGCAGAAAAAACAGGCCGCACAAAGACTTACTATGTGCGGGAAGCTGTAATAGAACATCTTGAAGAGTTAGAAGATATTTACCTGTCATTAAATAGGTTAGAAAAACCCGCAAAACGATGGTCACTAGAAGATTTGGAGAAAGAAGTTGACCTGGACGGTTGAGTGGGATGAGCGTGCTCGAAAAGAACTCAGAAAGTTAGGCAAACAGCTTCAACAAACCATTTTAGAGTACTTACGAAAACGTATTGCGGCTGATGCTGACCCAAGGCGGTTTGGCAAACCACTATCCTATGATAAACACGGATTATGGCGTTATCGTGTGCAAGACGCTCGTATAGTTTGCCGCATTGAAGAGGATGAGCTTTTAGTTCTGGTTGTTAAAGTTGGGCATCGGAAGGACATTTACAATTTCTGATGTTTTTATTCTCTTCTCATCATGATTAATAAGCCATTTTTTACGTACCAAGCCACATGAAGTATTTAAAACGACTAGCAACCCAAAACTTAAAAAGACATTTTTTAAAATGTTGTAGATTGTTTATAGTGATAAACCTATATCTACTTTTTGGCACCGCCTATGCGTTAGACAGATTTTCTAATGTAAATGAAAGTATCAGCTTGGATAAAGGAATTCAAACTGTAATCGATCAAGATCGTATTAAGTATCATCTCCCCGCTTTGTCAGTGGGTCTTAAGTTGCCTGGAGAAAATTTCGTTAGAAATTATGTTGGTGGGTATTATTCTTTGTCAACTAAAGATGAGATTTTATCAAGTACTTTATTTCAAATAGGTAGTATTACAAAGACTTTCATAGCTGCAATCGTTTTGCAGTTAGCTGAAACTAATAAACTTAATCTTGATGACAAGTTGGGTAAATGGCTTCCTGAATATCCCAGATGGAAAAAAATTACAATTAGAAATCTAATATCTCATACTAGTGGAGTTTATAATTATACACATGGAAAAAGTTTTGATAATTCATTACGAAATAATCCCGGAAAATATTGGTCGCTCAGTGAATTGGTTAATATTGCTTATCAACATGCTGATCTTTTTAAACCTGGCTATAGATATCAATATACTAATACGGATTATGTTCTATTAGGGTTAATCATTGAGAAAGTAACAAATAAAAAAATTCAAGAGGTTTTCGATCAGTTCTTGCATGAGTATCAGCTTAAAAATACTTACTATACACCTGCTGGTTATCCAACTAATGTCATGAATAGAATGGCTCATGGTTATAATAGAGATGACACATTTACATTTAACAAAGATGTTACATTTATCAGCATGTCGTTTGCCCAATCAGC
>JBAUEV010000190.1:0-5073 GCA_049678805.1 Gammaproteobacteria bacterium | reverse complement strand
GGCGGTCAATGAATCGTTGGATGCCATCGGTGAAGCATTGGCTGAAAATGGCAAAGTGATTGTTACCGGTTGTCTTGGTGCCAAAAAAGAAAAAATCCTGGCGCATTTTTCTGACCTTTTAGCCATTACCGGACCTCAAGATTATGCCAGTGTGATGAATGCTGTACACCAACACTTACCGCCTAAGCAAGACCCGTTTATCAGCCTGGTGCCACCTCAAGGCATTAAATTAACACCGAAACATTATGCGTATTTAAAAATCGCTGAAGGTTGCAACCATCGTTGCACATTTTGCATTATCCCGGCAATGCGGGGTTTGTTGGTCAGTCGGCCGGCAAACGAAGTATTAGCGGAAGCAGAACGGCTAGTAAAAGCTGGTGTAAAAGAATTATTAATTATTTCACAAGACACCAGCGCTTATGGTGTAGATGTACATTACCAATTAACGCCTTGGCGCAACCGGCAAGTTAAAACTCGACTTACAGAATTAACAACGGCATTAAGTGAATTAGGCGTGTGGATACGTTTGCATTATGTTTATCCTTATCCGCATGTGGATGAAATTATTCCCTTAATGGCAGCAGGCAAAGTGCTCCCTTATCTTGATGTACCTTTGCAGCATGCGAGTCCACGTATTTTGAAATTAATGAAACGTCCAGCCAATAGTCAAAATAATTTAGCACGGATTCAAGCATGGCGTAAAATTTGCCCTGAATTAACCATCCGTAGTACGTTTATCGTAGGTTTCCCAGGCGAAACTGAGGAAGAATTTGCAAAGTTACTTGATTTTCTGGAGGCAGCTCAAATTGATCGCGTAGGGTGTTTTAAATATTCACCCGTAGAAGGTGCCAAAGCCAACGAACTTCCTGATCCTATTCCTGAAGACGTTAAACAAGACCGTTGGGAAAGATTGATGGCTTGCCAAGCACGTATCAGCGAAGCACGTTTACGCCGAAAAATCGGCAAAACTCTGCAAGTATTGGTGGATGAAGTAAATGAGCAAGGTGCTATTGCTCGCAGCAGCGCTGATGCACCGGAAATTGATGGTAAGGTTTACATTACCGATAAAGCTCATCGTTTGCGCCCTGGCGATTCGGCACAGGTGAAAATCGAGCACACAGACGCTTATGATGCTTGGGGGCAGTTAGATAAAATCTAGTGGTAGCACGATCTGTTACTACTTCTGAGCTACTTGTTGTAGATTTGAAACAGCCGTTTGTAACTGCGCTAAAGAAACCTTACCATAAAAAATGACGGGGGGTGTTTTTTTAGGGTTGCCAGCCGTAATTATTATCGTAGGTAAATAATGTACTTTGCTGTCATGAGCGGCTTGTAAGTTGGACCTTAAATCTTGCTGCATAACTGGATTTTTCATATCACTTAACAAACGCCGGGTATTAATGCCAACCTCTTTTGCAATATCTAAAATCGTTTCTTGTGTAAGGGGTTGATTAGAATTGAGTAGCGCTGTATGGAAAACTGCAAACTTTTTTTGCCGTTGTGCCGAAACAGCGCTTTCGGCAGCAAACTTCGCATTAGGGCCTAATACTGGGATGGGGCGATAAACAACTCGAAGCTGAGGATTATTTTTTACCAATTGCTGAATAACATTTCCCATCGCTTGACAAGGAGGTGAGGTGTAATCAAAAAACTCTGTTAATATAACCTTACCAAGGGGATTGCCTGCAACAACGCTCGCATTGGTGGTGCTGATAAGTGTAAATAAAACCATGCATAATATTGTTTTAATAAAGAACCTCACGTTCAAAACTCCTTCTTATAAAGATTTTAGGGGCCTAATGTACCTACTATTGCTCGTTTTCACAATAGTGAACGGATAAAATAGGAGGATGGAAGCCGATCTTCAAACGGGGCACCCCGGTCACATTCTTATCCAACGGTTTTACTAAGATGGGGTAGAAAAATTTTTTAGGTTTTTTAAGTGCATGGATTTATAATTACAACAAAATCAAAAAATAGGGTAAATCGTGCCATTAGTAGCATTTTGTATGAGGTTGATAGTGAGTTAATTTTATGACTATTTACACTGCCATTATAACTCTGATTTTAGTAATGGATCCGATTGGGAATATTCCAATATTTCTGGCAATGTTACGTAATACCGATCCACAACGTTTTACGCGAATTATTGTCCGCGAATGCGCTATTGCCTTCTTAATCTTAGTGTTTTTTTTGTTTTTTGGTCAGTATATTTTAAAAGGATTACATATTACTGAGTCGGCATTAGGCATTGCGGGAGGTATTATTCTATTTTTAATTTCCTTACGGATGATTTTTCCGGAAAAAAACCGAGACGCAAGCAATTCTATGAGCGAGGAAAACGAACCTTTTATCGTACCATTGGCAATTCCTTTTATAGCAGGACCCTCAACAATAGCCACCGTATTATTATTAGCAACCCAACAATCAAGCCAAATGTATCAATGGTTTTTAGCTGTGGTAGTTGCTTCTGCTGTTTTCCTTGTTACCTTGCTTGTTTCTCGCTTTTTAATGCGTATTCTTGGCAACCGCGTCTTAGTCGCTTGTGAGCGCTTAATGGGAATGCTATTAACTACTGTGGCCGTGCAGATGCTCTTATCAGGAATAAATGTTTATTTTCATTTAGGTTTGCAATAACCTTTTAATTTTTAAATCATTATTCTATTTGCAGGCTTAGGTATAGATTCTAACTCTAAAACAGTACGAACCATGCCAACTGCAGTATCAATTTGTTCTTTAGTGATAACCAACGGTGGTGCTAAACGGATGACCGTCTCATGCGTTTCTTTGGTCAGCATGCCTAATTTCATAAGTTTTAAGCATAAGCTATGTGCTGAAATGTGATTTTTATCAATTTCTATACCAATAAATAATCCTCGGCCACGAATCTCTTTTATCAATGGACTTTGTATCATTTGTAATTGCTGCAGCATATATTCACCCAACGTGGCCGCGCGTTGGGGTAGTTGTTCGTCTAACAACACTTCTAACGCAGTTAATCCTACTGCAGCAGCAAGTGGGTTACCGCCAAAAGTGCTCCCATGATCGCCAGGTGTGAAAACATCCATAACATCTGCTTTACTTAGAAACAATGATACCGGCAATAAACCACCACCCAATGCTTTACCAAGAATTAAACCATCAGGTTTTACCTCTTCATGCTCGCAGGCCAGCAATTTACCCGTGCGGCCTAAACCCGTTTGAATTTCATCACAAATCAACAACACATTCCGCTGCCGACAAATTTCTTCGCATTTTTTTAGATACCCAGCAGGCGGTATTCTGATTCCAGATTCACCTTGAATTGGCTCCACCAGAAAAGCGGCAGTATTGTCAGAAATGGCTTTTTCCAAGGCATTCGCATCGCCATAAGGAATACGGATAAATCCTGGCGTATAAGGCCCAAACCCAAAACGATATTGCGGTTCCGAAGACATGCTAATGATAGTCGTCGTACGACCATGGAAATTACCTTCGCAAATGATAACTTCAGCCTGATTTTCCTGCACTCCTTTTACGGTATATGCCCATTTACGCGCAGCTTTAATGGAAGTTTCCACAGCCTCTGCACCCGAATTCATAGGCAAAGCTTTATCTTGCTCAGTTAGCTCACAAGCACGTCGTAAAAATAACCCCAGTTTGTCCGAATAAAAAGCACGTGAAACTACTGCTAGACGATTGGCTTGTTCAGTAAGTGCTTGTACTAAACGCGGGTGGCAATGTCCGTGGCTAATTGCAGAATAGGCGCTCATCATATCCAAATATTGTTTGCCATCTTCATCCCATACATAAACACCTTGTCCTTTTACTAATACAACAGGCAATGGAAGATAATTATGTGCGCCGTAGCATTCTTCAATTGCAATGTAGTTCATATTATTTTCCTCATTTTTTAAGGTGGTTAATGTAACTAGCCAGCTTGCGAAAAATTTCAACTATGATTTTCTCAGTTTTATTATTTTCATCACGATTAGGATTAAACTCAGCAATTTCCATACCGATCAAACGATTATTTTGTAAGATTAAATCTAATGCATGATAAAGATCAATACTGGTAATGCCAGCAGGCGCAGGTGAACCCACACCTGGCGCTTCGATTGGATCAATTACGTCCAAATCAATGCTAAGGCCATAACCTACTGTACCATGTTGGACAATATTTAATGCCTCTTGAAAAACTTCCTGTAAACCACGTTCGCGGATTTCATCCATAAAATAAATCCGTACATTGAGTTTTTTTAATAATTCAGCTTCACCAGACTCAAAACTACGCACGCCGATGAGGCAAACATGCTCCGGTCGAAGTTTTGGTTGTGGGGATAAAATTTTGGTAAGTGCAGGATCACCATAACCCAGCAAACAGGCTAACGGCATGCCATGGACGTTATTAGAAGGCGTAGTTTGTGGTGTATGGCTATCCATATGCGCATCAATCCAGATTAACCCTACAGGCCCTTGCGATTGCAAAGCAGTTGCCACTCCACTCCAAGTGCCAATGGCACAGGAATGATCGCCTCCTATCACCATAAAAGGTTGCTGCTGTTGTGTGTATTGGTAAGTTTGCGTAGCGAGCCGTTTGCATAATTCAGCAATAGCAGGAATTGCTGCCAATCCTTGCTGACTGGCATGGACATACAGAAAATCGTCCCATCTTAAATTTAAACTTAACTGGTTTAATAAAGGAGAATTTTGTACAACAACAGGACCCAGGCTACAACCAGGATCAGCGGCACCTATACCCGAAACTGAACCGATCACTGGAAGAGCAGGTAATTGTTCAATCATCACTTTCCCCATTTTTATTCATGGTACATGGTATATGAACTGGCGCTCCCTAGGGGGTTCGAACCCCTGTTCCCGCCGTGAGAGGGCAGTGTCCTAGGCCACTAGACGAAGGGAGCAGTCGCGGCGGTATTATACTTCATTTCTCCCTAGCATTTTCTGGCAGAGTTGCTAGTGAATGGCTTATCTGGACTTTAGCATAGCTCTTTTTTGTTTACTCTAATAAAATAATATCAAAAGTTTTTAAGAAGGTATGAAGACGTTATGCCTACAGTTGCCGCCATTCAAATG
>JBAUEV010000189.1:0-6248 GCA_049678805.1 Gammaproteobacteria bacterium | reverse complement strand
GTAAAAGGTAGGGCTTGACCCAGTAAATCTTCACGTACAATTGCTATTGTTAATCCCGCTGAACCAATATTTTTTTGTGCGGCAGCATAAATCACACCGTATCGCGCCACATCAACCGGACGCGACAAAATATTAGACGACATATCTGCCACTAAAGGCACATTAGCAACATCAGGTACTTCCTGAAATTCCACGCCATTAATAGTTTCGTTACTTGTAAAATGCAAATATGCCGCTTGTGGATTACAATGCCAAGTTGCTTGAGAGGGTATAGTACGAAATCCTGTTGCTTCTGTATCAGCCACCACATTTACGTCGCAGTAACGCCGCGCTTCAGCAATTGCGTATTTTGACCAAAATCCGGTATTAAAATAATCTGCGGTGTTGCGACCACGTAGTAAATTCATGGGCACCATCGCAAATTGCCCACGTCCACCACCTTGCAAAAATAATACTTTGTAATTCGAGGGAATGGTTAATAAATCGCGCAAATCTTGTTCAGCAATAGCAGCAACTTCTTCAAATTCTTTACTACGATGGCTGATTTCCATGACAGAAGAACCTAGTCCGTGCCAATCGAACAACTCATCACGGACTTGTTGCAACACTTCCGTTGGCAACATGCTGGGACCAGCACTAAAATTAAAAACACGTGTCATATTTTTCCTTTTTTTCTTGAATTATCGTTTCTGCCTCTTGCTGAGCCCAGACCATAACCGCCTACGTGCCACGACTTGTTCGCGGCACCCAATTTCATTTTTTTCGTCATTGCGAGGAGCGAAGAGACGCGGCAATCCAGGTTTTGAAGATGGATTGCTTCGGCCAAAAAACGGCCTCGCAATGACAGCTTTTTTCATTAACGTATTTACAGCGTGTCGGTAAAAGAGGACTTAGCAAGAGGCAGAAGGTTAACCTGATGCATTTATTCCACTATTTTATTTATTTCGTTAACTCGCTGCACACCGACTAATTCTTCGTCTGCTGCTAAATTAATCAACCGTACACCTTGGGTGTTGCGCCCAACAATTGAAACTTCATTCACACTGGTACGCACCAAGGTACCGCGATCACTGATTAACATAATTTCATCGCCATCATACACTTGCACTGCACCCACCACAGCACCATTACGTTCATTCACTTGGATGGAAATCACACCTTGTCCACCACGTCCGGTCGTACGGTAATCTTCAATCAGCGTACGTTTGCCATATCCTTTCTCAGTCGCAGTCAAAATCGCACCACCTGGTTTTACAACAGTCAGGGCAATGACACGCTGCTTTTCTTGCAAACGAATGCCACGCACACCATGAGCAGTACGCCCCATCGGGCGCACCCCATCCTCGTTGAAACAAATGACTTTGCCAGAATCAGAAAACAGCATAATTTGCCGTGTGCCATCGGTTATATCCACGCCAATTAAATAATCGTCAGCATCCAATTCGATAGCAATAATGCCACCCGTGCGCGGATTAGCAAAACGTGCTAAAGCTACCTTTTTCACTACACCATGCGCTGTTGCCATAAACACATAATGATCTTCTGAAAATACTCGTACAGGTAACAAAGCGCTAATGCGTTCTTCTGGCGCTAATGGCAATAGATTGACTAGCGGACGCCCACGTGCAGTGCGTCCACCTTGTGGAATTTGATAAGCTTTTAACCAATACACTTTGCCGCGATTCGAGAAACACAAAATTGTATCTCGGGTATTAGCAATCGCGAGTTGGTCTACAAAATCTTCTTCTTTTACGGTCGTTGCCACTTTACCACGACCACCACGATGTTGCGTTTCATAATCTGCCACTGATTGAGTTTTTGCATAACCTTGATGCGAAAGCGTTACTACTACCGTTTCATCGCTAATCAAGTCTTCATGTGAAAGCATTTGCCCACCTTCAGCAATTTCAGTGCGTCGCACATCGCCAAAGCGCTGTTTAATTTCCAATAATTCTTCACGGATAACCCGCATCAGACGTTCAGGGTCTTCCAGAATTTGCAATAACTCAGCAATTTTTGTTAATAATTCCTGATACTCCTCAATAATTTTGTCCTGTTCTAACCCAGTTAAGCGGTGTAAACGCAAATCAAGAATACCTTGAGTTTGGATGGGAGATAAACGATAACCTGTATGCAATAAACCATATTCGCTTGTCAAATCTTCAGGGCGTGAAGCTGTCGTGCCAGCTTTTTCTAATAACTGAGTAACCACACCCGGTGGCCAGGTCTTTGCTAATAGTTTTTCTTTAGCTTCTGCAGGGCTTGGTGAAGCTTTAATCAACGTAATCATTTCATCAATGTTGGCTAATGCAACTGCTAAACCTTCTAAAATATGCGTACGTTCTCGTGCTTTACGTAATTCAAATACGGTTCGGCGTGTTACCACTTCGCGACGATGGCGTAAAAAAGCCTCGAGTAATTGCTTTAAATTAAGTATTTTAGGTTGGCCACCTTCCAGAGCGACCATGTTAATACCATACACAACTTGTAATTGGGTATGGGTTAATAAATTATTTAAAACCACTTCTGAATTTTCACCACGTCGTAACTCAATAACGACGCGCATACCTTCTTTGTCCGACTCATCACGGATTGCTGTTAAGCCTTCCAATTGTTTTTCTTTTACCAATTCGCCGATCCTTTCTAGCAAATAGGCTTTGTTTACCTGATAAGGTAATTCATCAACAATAATGGCTTGCTTGCCACTTTTCTCATCGGTTTCAATATGCGTTTTAGCGCGTAAATAAATACGACCGCGGCCAGTTTGATAGGCTTCAAGAATGCCGTTGCGCCCATAAATAATACCGCCTGTTGGAAAATCAGGACCCGGTATGTGATGCAGAAGCTGTGCTAAATTAATATCTGGGCGATCAATCACCGCCAAGCATGCATCAATGATTTCACTAAGATTATGCGGTGGAATATTAGTCGCCATCCCCACTGCAATACCTGAAGAACCATTCACCAACAAATTGGGCACGCGAGTGGGTAATACTGCAGGCATCTGTTCGGTTTCATCGTAATTAGGGACGAAATCAACAGTTTCTTTATCCAGATCGGCTAGCAAAGCGTGCGCTAATGGCGACATCCGTATTTCGGTATAGCGCATCGCGGCCGGTGCATCGCCATCTATCGAGCCAAAGTTGCCTTGCCCATCAATCAACATGTAGCGCAAGGAAAAAGGTTGCGCCATGCGAACGATGGTGTCATAAACAGCGGTGTCACCATGTGGATGGTATTTACCAATGACATCGCCGACAATACGTGCGGATTTTTTATAGGGTTTATTCCAGTCATTACCCAGCTCACTCATGGCATATAGCACGCGGCGATGCACGGGTTTAAGCCCATCGCGGACATCAGGTAAGGCACGGCCAACAATGACGCTCATTGCGTAATCGAGGTAGGATTGTTTCAGTTCTTCTTCTAGGGCAACGGATGTAACTTCTTTAGCAAGATCACTCATAATACAGATTTTTCCGATTTAAAATAAAAATCTCTTAGATTTTATCATAAATTTGACCCTCAAACCTATGGTTTTACTAGGCTCAAATCAGGCTTTTGCTTATAATGATTTGACTTAATAAAACTACTCTAAAGGATAACCCATGATTGATTTCTACACCTGGACTACCCCCAATGGCTATAAAGTCGCAATTATGCTGGAAGAAACCCAGTTACCTTATCGTGTTCACCCCGTTGATTTAAGTAAAAAAGAGCAGTTTCGTCCGGAATTTTTGCGAATCAATCCTAACAATAAGATTCCTGTGATCGTCGACCAGCAAGGGCCTGACGGCAAACCGCTGCCGTTATTCGAGTCCGGCGCAATTTTGTATTATCTGGCGCATAAAACCGGAAAATTTTTGGCATCAGACCCACGCCAATGTGCCCTCACTATGCAATGGCTGATGTTTCAAATGGGCGGCCTAGGTCCCATGAGTGGGCAGCTTTTTTACTTTTCAAAATTAGCGAGTGAACCTATTCCTGCTGCTATCAATCGCTATCGTGAAGAAGTTAAGCGTTTGTACTGGGTAATGAACGAGCATCTTAACAAAAACGATTACTTTTCCACTGATTACTCAATTGCTGATATTGCTCTATTTCCTTGGGTGATGCGCTACGAAGCTTTAGAAATTCCGTTGCGTGATTACCCTGGACTACAGGGTTGGTATGATCGAGTTGCTGCTCGTCCTGCAGTACAACGGGGTATTCAGGTGCCGAAAGTTTAGAAGGTATAGAAAATCAAATGCAAAAAATTGACACACTCCTTCTAGCCCGTTGGGTAATTCCCATTGAACCTCATAATAAATATTACGAACATCATGCTGTAGCAATTGATCGTGGCCGCATCGTAGGAATTTTGCCAAATCACGAAGCCGAAACCAAATACGAAGCAAAAAATAAAATTACTTTATCCGATCACGTGATATTGCCCGGCCTCATCAATGCCCATACACACAGCCCTATGACATTATTTCGTGGTTTAGCCGATGATTTAGTGCTCATGGATTGGTTAAACAACCATATTTGGCCAGCCGAAAGTGCCTGGTTAAGTGAAGCGTTTGTCCGCGATGGTACGGAGCTTGCTTTGGCAGAAATGATTAAATCCGGCACCACCTGTTTCAACGAACATTATTTTTACCCAGAACAAATTGCTACCTGCACAATTAGCGCCAAAATGCGCGCGCGTATTGGCATCCACGTGCTTGAATCAACCACAGCACCTGGCAATAGCAGTCTTGAAAAAGCCATGCAGAACTATGCGACGCTTTCAGAATACGCTCGCACTTATCCTGGAATTACTCTCAGTTTAGCACCACATGCTCCTTACTCCGTATCAGATCATGCGCTACAAAAAATTAAAACGCTTTCTGATGAATATCAACTACCCATTCATATCCACATGCATGAAACAACTGGAGAAATTCAGCAAGAATTAGCCAAACATGGCAAACGACCGCTGCGACGTTTACATGAATTAGGCCTTTTATCACCGCGTTTTCAAGCTGTCCATATGACACAAGTCAATGATGAAGATATAGCACTTTTACAAGAAACTGGGGCTACCATCATTCATTGTCCAGAATCCAATCTCAAATTAGCCAGCGGTTTTTGTCCTGTACAACGTTTATTAAACGCTCATGTGTTGGTTGCACTAGGCACCGACGGTGCTGCGAGCAATAATGATTTAGATATGCTGAGCGAAATGCGCACTGCCGCTTTGTTAGCCAAAGCCACAGCCCAGGATGCAACCGCTTTATCCGCAGCGATGGCCTTACGCATGGCAACGCTTGATGGTGCACGAGTATTACAACTTGATCGTGAAATAGGTTCTTTAGAGGCTGGTAAAGCCGCCGACATTATTGCGGTGAATTTAAATCGCTTGAACACCCAGCCCGTTTACAATCCTATTTCCCAGCTCGTTTATGCCGCGCATAGCGATCAAGTAACAGATGTTTGGGTTGCTGGTGTACCCCTGCTGCGCAATAGCCATCTTACTACCTTAGATGAAATAAATATTTTGACAAAAGCCAAAGATTGGCAACAGCGTATTAAAAACGAACCCCCAAATTAACCGAGGAACGACTTTTGCGTTACTTGACTGCTATCACAACCACCATACGTAATTTCGATTTTTACTCGGAACGGGCAGTTAATAGCTTTAAAACTGCTTTTGCCTGCTTATTAGGCTTAGCGATTATCCAGTATTTTAAAATCCCATCAGGACAATGGATAGTCATCACTATCATTGTCATTATGAGTACCCAAACCCGATTGGGAGGTGCACTACAGCGCTCCTATGCACGCACTATTGGCACTCTGTGCGGAGCTGCTGTAGGAATGCTAACAGTAACACTATTTGAGGGCAGTTTTTTAGCCTCCAGCATCGTCATTTTCATTTCGGTTTTAATATTTTCTTATATTGCTACCAGCCCCGGTTACATTAGCAGTGCAGGTACGATCGGTGGCACTACTCTGGCTTTGTTGTTAATTAATCAAGAGCCTGGAGTCTCTTATCCGATTGAACGCATGGTAGAGATCATGGGCGGTATTGCTCTTGCATTGCTCGTGTCGGTCAGCGTATTCCCCATTCATGCCCGCAAAATCTTGTTATACAATTTTGCCAGTAGCTGTAAAAAAATTGCTTCCTTTTATCAAGAAAGCCTATGTTCCCCTGCTGCAGAAAAAACTGAAGAATTAAATGAAAACCAAATCTCAGAAGATGACATCATCAAACAATTTACTGC
>JBAUEV010000188.1:0-1982 GCA_049678805.1 Gammaproteobacteria bacterium | reverse complement strand
CTAAAGGTGAAGAAATTCCCTGTTTTGCTTTAACCGGCCCGGAAGCAGGATCCGATGCGGGCGCTATGACGGATAACGGTATTATTTGTCGTGGCATGTTTGAAGGCAAAGAAATACTTGGTATGCGCTTAAACTGGAACAAACGCTATATCACTCTCGCGCCGGTAGCAACGGTATTAGGATTGGCTTTCAAATTGTATGATCCCGATCATCTATTAGGAAAGAAAACGGATATTGGCATTACCTGTGCTTTGATTCCTACCCATACTCCAGGGATTACCATTGGGCGGCGCCATTTTCCTCTCAATTGTGCATTTCAGAATGGGCCTACGCAAGGTAAAGATGTATTTGTACCTGTGGATTGGATTATCGGTGGTCCTGAAATGGCAGGACAGGGTTGGCGAATGTTAATGGAAAGTTTAGCAACAGGCCGAGCATTATCTTTACCTTCTACTGTTACAGGTGGGGCTAAAGCAGCCGTTTATGCGTGTGGTGCTTATACGCGGATTCGCAAACAATTTGGTTTATCCATTTCGCGCTTTGAAGGCGTTGAAGAAGTATTAGCACGAATCGGCGGCTTTGCATATATTACCGAAGCGGTGCGGGTGATGACCGTCGCAGCTGTTGCACGTGGCGAAAAACCAGCCGTATTATCAGCCATTAGCAAATACGAAACGACTGAACTGTCGCGTCGCATTGGCAATGATGCGATGGACCTTCATGGCGGCAAAGGTATTTGTTTAGGGCCGCATAATTATTTGGGACGCAGTTATCAAGAATTACCCATTGGCATTACCGTGGAAGGTGCCAATATTTTGACGCGAAACATGATTATTTTTGGTCAAGGAGCAATTCGTTGCCATCCATTTATTTTAGCGGAAATTTACGCAGCAAAAGATACAGATGAAAAACGAAGTTTATTGACTTTCGATCGGCTTTTATTTCAACATTTAGGATTTATTATTAGCAATAAAGCACGCGCATTTTTATTGGGACTTAACGATGGGTATTTTGCTAAAACACCAGTGGGTTTGCATAAACGGTATTATCAACACCTGACTCGTTTAAGTGCCGCTTTTGCGTTTATGGCAGATGTTGCAATGATCTTGATAGGTGCTGACTTAAAACGGCGGGAGCGATTATCGGCACGTTTAGCGGATGTATTGAGCATGCTTTATTTGGCCTCTGCGGTACTGAAGTATTTTGATTATCAAGGAAAACATACTGAAGATTCCCCCTTTGTCGCATGGGCTTGTCAATATGCGTTTTATACTGCACAACAGCGATTAGATGGTTTGTTACGTAATTTTCCCTATCGCTGGGTAGCCCCGATATTACGCTGGGTGATTTTTCCATTGGGCAAGCGGTTTGCCCCGCCTAAAGATGCGCTTGGTCATCAAATAGCACGCTTACTGAGTAGTTCAACAAGTTCTTGGCAACGATTATATGAGGGTATTTATGTTGCACCTACCGAACATAATCCATTGGGTTTATTGGGTATAGTATTAGAAAAAGTGATTGCAGTAGAGGACATTGAAAAGCGTTTAACCAGAGCTAGAAAAGCAGGACAGGTAGTTGGTATTACTTTAGAAGAAAGAATTGCCTCTGCTTTGGCGGCACAATTAATGACTGTAGCAGAAGCCGAACAATTGCGTGATGCTGAAGCTGCTCGTAGGAGTGTGATTGCAGTAGATGATTTTGCACCCAATGATTTAATTCGTGAGAAAGAATAATAAGTAGAAAGCCTGTCATCTCGCGGCAAATTATGTTTGTCATCCCGCGAATTGATCGCGGGATCCACAAAAACCCATCATTGCGAGCGTAGCGACGCAGGAATCCGCCGAAATCCCTCATTGCTTCAGTCGCTTCGCTCCTTCGCAATGACGGAAACACTTTTGACAGTCCTAAATATTCTTTAGGGATCCGGAATCTTAACAAAAAAAGGTGGGTTGCCATAGTTGGTAGGATATAAAGTGTACTGC
>JBAUEV010000187.1:0-9434 GCA_049678805.1 Gammaproteobacteria bacterium | reverse complement strand
CTCCCACAAGAGTTTTTACGGGTCGTTGGAGAGCGAGTGTAAGTCCTTGATTTTCTTGGTGGGCCGTGTAGGGATCGAACCTACGACCCGCTGATTAAGAGTATGCTCATTATTTTTCTGAAAAAATTCTTTTTTTGTCTAAGTATTTTATTTTACTACTATTTTTTCTTTAATGCACTTCTTGCTATTTCCTCCAACACCCCCCGATTACCCTGTTTTTCTTGACACGATTACACAGGAATTACACAGACTAATCCTGGATTATTAGAATGGTCTTTTGTAACGTTTATTGCTTGATTACTGCATGATTCTGCATAAACAAAGCACGACAGGTTCAAGACTGCTCTGCTAGTTTTTAATTATAGCACTTTAAATATCCACAAAACATTTTTCTCGTCTCATTAATGCTTTTGGTGCAGAACTTGAAAAATTATCGATGGTAAAAAAAAGATTGATCCGCGCGTTTTGGGGCGTTAAGTTATGAAGCATGAGTTTGTTAAAGCCCAATAAACAACAAAGGAGGACAAAGCTATGAAATAACATAATTGATAAATTGGTTTTATTACCGCAAGGCGTACCGCCAGGGTACAACCCTAGCAGTACGACACGCATGCCAACGTGCGGCAAACACGTTGACACACTTGTCTAAACACAAACTATTTGGGAGTTTGCATCGTGACCAATCTTAATGTACCGCAAAATGAGCCGACCGAGAACGCTGATCGTGAAAAAATCGCTTTTATACTGGAATTAACCAATAAGGAATATCGCAATTTGTGGCGGGTGATATTGGTCGGTACAGCGCTCTCTATCGGTTTTAGTTCATTTTTTTGAACTTATACCGTGTGATGAGTTAAAAGTATCAACCGCTGAGGTTTACAATTTGCTGTCCGACCAGGCTCAAAGGTTGCAACTGATCCTGCTACAGTTTGTCGGACACATCGAACAGAGTAAACTAACTGTTAGAGGTGTATTATGGCAAAGAATGTGACTGTTCTAGAAACAGTAGCAGAGAATGTGCAAGAAAAAATAAGTATCAATATTTCGGAACAATTATACGATGAATTAGGGCGTCCTGTTATAAAGACGGTTACTGTTGCCAGAAAGGATGGATCAAGTTTTGAGTTTGATTCAGGATTTATCAGCCAGCGAGATTTTTCCATCTGGAGAAAAACACATCCACAGCCGATATACGAGTTAGAAGGCGGTATTACAAAGTTGCTCGATAACCGCTTTGATGCGGATGGTGATATACTCGATAACCGCTTTGTTGAGGACGGTGATATAAAGTACCCGTACATGGCTACGTACTATGAATCAAGTCCCCTCTCACGCATCACACAAACGACTTTACCGGATAAGGAATTTTTATACGGTAGTAATGTTGAAGCACTTATGGAATGGTTGAATCAGACAAGTGTTCCTCCTGCTAGCCATTCGAGAAAAAATTATTACGGGGATTTACCCGTGCCGATCAAAGCGATGCTGGCAAAACAATTATCCATACCTCCCACTGATTTCAACCAGCACTTTAAAGTAGGATATCAACTCACACGGTTAAATGAACAAGAACAAGTGGCAACTGCCCAGGTTATCGATTTATTGGGTAGGCCTGTAGCACAAATGACGATGAACCAAAACAAGACGGATTTTTTATTGAGCTCGATTCGCTGGAGTTATGTGTCTGCTTTTGCTTGTAGCAATCAGGTCTGTGCTGTGATGAAAGAATATAGCCCGCCTAGTAATTATTTGGAAGGCAAGCCTTGTAAAGTCAATGAATATTATGACATGGGTGGACGGTTAATTGAAAGGACATCGGATGACGAAGGAAGCAAACAATATTACTATGATAAAGCAGGACGTCTTGTTTTTATGAGTGATCAGCAGGATGATGAGGTGTTACCCAGTGGAACACGTATTAAATATCATCAGTATGATAGTTTAAATCGTTTAAATAAAATTAGTTGTTTTGTGGCACCTAAAACAGTCTGGTATTCTGTAGCTACAATACTAGCCGGCTATTTAGCAGATCCATCTTCACTGCCACCTTTAAACGTACTGGTTGAATATATCTATGATGTGACTTCTGCACCTGCGGGTGGCATTGAATTAAGTATGGAAGAGACTGTATTAAACAATATTGGACGTTTAGTCAAGGTAGTCACTTCCCAATGTGCGCCTGCAGGCGAGACAGAGGAATATTATGCTTATAATGAAGTTGGGGATACTATTGGAAAAGGGGTGATAGTAGCGCCAACACTATTGAGCCCATTTACACAATTAACTGCTTATAAGTATGATAACCTAAAAAATGTAACTTCTATTTATTATCCGCAACGATGGGATATTACGGAAACCAAATTAATAAATTATGGTGCACTTTTTCCAGATACAGCGCCTTTGATAGTAGCCTATGATTATAATATCAGTGGCTACTTAAAAAGCATTACGGGGCAAGATAACCGGACTCCTAATCAGCCACCAAAAACGCCAGAGTATGCTCACTACTTTTATAATCCTGATAGGACATTGGCGGCAGAATGTTTAGCTGCTGGAAAAATTTGCCGTACCCGTGAATATAATACCCTTAATCAGCTTGAAATGATTAACGATCAATTTATAAGTGCAGATCCTAATCAGTCTAAAAACGTATTTAGTCAAAAGCTTGCTTATCGGGATCAAGATACAACAGGTTATCGGGATGGTTATATACGCAGTAATAACTTGACTTTTTTTAAGCCGTCAACGACAGAATCTCAACCTATCGCAGAAACAACTTACTCTTATTCTTATGACTATGACGCCTATGGCCGCTTAAAGACAGTGCAGCTTCCAGGAAATATAGTCAATGAGCAATTTGATTATAGTGCTAACGGTAATATACTTAGCCATGCTACAAAAGATAACACGGTAACTTATACGTATAAAAACAGCAACCGTTTGGAAACGGTTATAATAAATGGCACGGTGGGGCAATACGCGTACCAGCCCAATGGTATGCTCAAATCTACTCCAAAATGGTATGGTGTTAACTACAACGAACTTAATCCTTATTTGCCCAATACCATATACAGGAGGGATACCTCCCAAGAATCTTTTTATTATGACAACCAAGGCGAACGATTAATGTTGCAAGGAGATGCAGGAGGAAGTGATCTAGTAACAATCATGTATTGGCGTGGCCTGGGGATTAAACCACTGGTAGAAGATTTTTTTTATGTACACTCACATACTAAGCAATTTTATATTTATGGGCTGAATGGGCTTTTATTGTTCAGTAATCAAGTAGATGCCCAGTCCCCGTGGGTAGACCATTATCTATTGACAGATCATGCGGGTTCATTGCGGATGGCATTGAGTCAACAGCAAAAGGGGCAATATACTGTCGATGCTTGTTTCGATTACACTGCTTATGGAGAAATTATAAACAATAATTCCTGGGGTAATTTAGCAGGGTTTCGGTATTACTATACAGGACAAGAGCGCGATTCATTATCTTTAGAAGAAGACCCTACATCTTCAGATTTAGAAGATTACAACTACCACGCACGCTTATATGACTCGCAAATGGGTCGTTTTTTAGCGCCTGATCCAGGGCATCAATTTCCTAGTCCTTATGTGTATGCAGGGAATAATCCCGTGAATTATGTTGACGTAAGCGGTAATGTAACTCGACCATTAAGCGACGTTTTGGGTGCATTTTCAGAGAATAAAACTTTCTTTATACCTGATACAGGCAATCAGCCAGGAAATCTTAACATTTGGATAGAATCTGGTACTAATATAGTGGCAAATTATCTTGAATTACAACCACTAAGAATGACAAGAAGCAATACTAACAATAGATACACTATATACACGACAACCAAAAGATTTCCTCAAGATTGTCTGCAACTTGCAGAGAATATTATTAATCAGCAAGATCTTCAACATAATGATAATAGTCCCGCTTATAGTAGGGAGATACTAACAGGAAAAAAATTTGGCATAGGTGATAAAAAAAACATATCGATTGCAGATGAGATTGCTAAAAAACCTATTAATTTGCATGGTATTAATGCAGTCCCTGAGGTAGGACAGGCCTTTGTAACTATAAAAAGAGGGAATGGCGCTGGTGTTCCTTATCATGCTGCAGCTGTCGTGTTTAAAGATGAGAATGATCGAATAACTTTTGAAACAGATGCGGGAAACCGCCGCACCGATGGGAGGGGGATTTTCGATATGTATCAAGTAGGGAATAATCAATATTCATTCTTTAATCGTTATAAGGACTTGTATAAGACGAATACCATAGAGCCTGTCACCAGTGTTTTGCGGGGGCCAAAGCTAACGCGATAGAGGTTGATGCTTTATAAAAAACCTATATGAACAGCTACACTGAGATTGTAAGAGCCGTCAAAAAAACATAGTTCCGCACATTATAGCCAATACATTTTCTTGGACATCGGTTCATTTTATCAGCTAGTTGATCGAACTCTCCTTGCGTCATTGGTACAATTTTAGTCATTCTAGGCAAATACCGTCTTCACCGCCCATTCATATTTTCATTACTTCCTTTTTGCCAAGGAGATTCAAGGGGAGAAACGCTGTCCTTGCGTTTATGTTCTAATGAAAAAACGCTGGTTAATTTAAGTGATATCAAGGTTGAATTTTTTTGAACGTTTTTGAACTGTAAAGTCTACATGACGTCTACACGGGAAATATATTTAATTAGTGCTTTCATGTAAATCCTTGATTTTCCTGATGGGCCGTGTAGGGATCGAACCTACGACCCGCTGATTAAGATTTAGAATAATATCACTTTTAACCAGTTTTATCAAACCTGAAGTTTTTTTAAATTACCAAAAAAACCTTTATTTTCAACAAAATTATAGTATCATTGTTTTTAAGCTCTTTGAAAATATTTTTAGTTTCAAGTCTACATGGATAAAGATCATGAAACTAACTAAAACCCTCGTTGATAAGCTTGTTTTTTCAAGCACTGGTAATCAAACCCTCTATCGCGACAGTGAATTAAGAGGCTTTGCCCTTCGGGTTACTCAAAAGGGGGTTAAAAGCTTCATTGTTGAAAAGCGCAACCACAAGAAGCTTAGCCGAATTACCCTCGGACGTTATGGTGATTTGACGGTCGAGCAAGCGCGTAAAGAAGCGCAAAAGGTATTGGGTAAAATGGCAACTGGGGTTGACCCTATTGGGGAAAAGCGGCAAATAACAGTACAAAAGCTTACGCTGCAAGAAGTCTTTGCGGATTATTTAAAGGCACGCAGAGGGTTAAAGGCAAAAACACGTTTGTGGTTTCCTGTCCGAAGACGCATCACTTACATTAAATCTCACCAGTTAGCAGCTTGGTACAATGCTATAACGCAAAAATAGCACTAGACTCTTTTGATGGATCAGTAAGCCACGCTAGAAATTTAGGTGAGACGATAAATGGCATAAAATATATTCCCCTTCACTTTAAAACATCTGTCAGCATACAAAAAAATTAACAGAAAAAAGAAAATGAGCAAAAATTGAGGCTTTCGTACATGATAAGAAATATTTATGCAACAACGCCGCTTTGCGCTCGGGATGACATGAGCTTATTTCTTATAAACTGTTCTGATAACTAATGGCATTCTCCTCATTGACACTCCCATCTTTAGTCGGTTCCTTATTGGATTGAGGGCCACAATTGGATTGAGCCCCAAGCGGAGGTTTAAAGAGAACGAGTTGCAATTCAGCATATTTTTCTTGGTAAAATTCCATCACTTCTGGATCGCGGTTAACATTAGTAGAATCTACCTTCTTTGTTAATATTTTTCCAACTGTTTCAACGCACTTATTCAAAACATGTTCATCACTATTAACAGTTAAATTTTTTAACGCATCCCGTAAATCCTTTATACCACCAGGTAATTTTCTAGATTCAAAAAAGCCCTTGCCTTTTTTATTCCACTCAGTACATTTATCCGTTACATCTTTTTTTAGGCTTAAAAGATAGGGCTTTTTGCCGAGTTTAAAGGTTGCTGAGACTGCGATGATTAGAAGCTGCTTTTTAATCCCCTCTCTTTCATCGGGAGTTAGGTTTTTATTTGTATCCAAACACCCATTAATCTTATCAAGATCCTTTTTTGAGATTTCTAGACTAGCATGACTCAACAAATCGTGAATATCAGCTGAACTCTGGTAACCTGCAAACTGGTGAAATACTGTGTCACCATGATTATTTTTTTCCTTTACAACTGCACTCACTGCGTCTACTAAATTCAAGGCATTAATCAAAACTTTAAAATTATTGGCTGAACCATACCTTGCAACCGAATGAAATACAGTATTGCCATCATTATCTTTTTTATTTACAGCAGCGCTAAGCGCAGCTAAATCCAATCCCTTAATCAAAGCTTGAAGATTCCCGACTGAAGCAGAATATGCAATCTGATGAAGCATTGTATAGTCAAACTCATCTTTTTCCTTTCTGACAGGGATAAGCATACCTGCTGAAATCAATCCATTAATCAAAACTTGAAACATCTCGACTCGAGCAGAATATGCAATGTGCATAAGCTGTGTATAATTATCCATATATCCTTTTTCATTTACAGCAGCGCTAAGCGCACCCACTGAGTTCAATCCATTAATCAAAACTTGAAACTTCTCGAGTGAACCAGGATATGCAAGTAACATTAACACTGTATAGTTACTGTAATCTCTTTCCTTTAAAGCAGCGATAAGCGAAGGTAGCAATTCCTTAACTTTGTTAATTAAAACTTCAAAAGTAGCTGGAAGCATATATCTCGCAGCGTTGTGAAAAAAATGCTCCGAATTTTTTCCTTGCTTTTTCAAAGCCTCAACAAGTTCTTCAGGATCGGCTGATTCAATCATTTCTGCAGAAATAGCCTGGATAGTCTCTTCTGATGGATCATTAAGAAACGCTCGAAACTCAGGTGATTCGATAAAGGACACTTGGTGCATCCGCTTAAATTGGGTTTTAATAGCTTCTTTTTCAGGACCAGACAGCTGCCAATTTTTATCGATATATTCAAGAAGATTATTAAATATTTCATCTCTCAGTGTTTCTTTTCTAAGTTTCTCTAATAAACAGAGAATGTCAGCAGAATTCAGACAACGTGCAGCCACATGAAGCACTGTGTCGCCAGAGCTATCTTTTTCCTTTACAGCAGCGCTAAGCGCAGCTGGATTCAATCCATTAATCAAAACTTGAAAATTTTCGTCTAAACAATTACGTACAACCCAATGAAGTACTGTGTCGCCATTCTTATCTTTTCCGTTCACAGCAGCGCTAAGCACATCAGCTGAAATCAATCCATTAATCAAAACTTGAAACTTCTCGACTGAACCCAAACGCGCAACCCAATGAAGCACTGTGTGGCCAAACCCATCTTTTTCGTTCACAACAGCACTAAGCTCACGAGCTGAATCCAATCCCTGAATCAGAGCTTGAAACATGTTGGCTGGCAAAGAAGATGCAAGCCACTGAAAGCATGTACACCCCTCCTTATCTTTTTCCTTTAGAACATAGCTAAACGCACCAGCTGAAATCAATCCTTTAATCGAAACTCGAAACTCCCTGACTGAAAAATGAAGTGCAATCGAAGAAAACACTATATCGAGATCGTTATGAGTGGCTAATTTAAACCAACTTGCAAAATTAACACTAGACTCTCTTGATGGATCAGTAAGCCACGCTAGAAATTTAGGTGAGACGATAAATGGCATAAAATATATTCCCCTTCACACTTTAAAACATCGTTAATCTGTCAGTAGGATAGCTAAAATCGCGAACTTTTTTACTCCTCTAACACATTTTTAGCAGGATACACGACAAAGATTAACGAAATATTAAGGGAATATTAAGGCTTATAGGAACGCGTATCGATCAAATACGCTTTATTCGCGCCCCTAATTGGGAGAGTTTTTCTTCGATACATTCATAACCACGATCAATGTGATAGATACGATCCACCGTCGTTGTGCCTTCAGCAACCAATCCTGCTAACACCAAACTGGCTGAAGCACGCAAATCAGTAGCCATCACCGGCGCCCCTAATAAACTGGGTTTGCCTTGAGAAATAACAGTATTACCTTGCAATTTTATATCAGCACCCATGCGCTGCATTTCTTGCACGTGCATAAAGCGATTTTCAAAAATAGTTTCGGTGATAGTGCCTATGCCTTCTGCAACAGCATTCATCGCTAAGAATTGTGCTTGCATATCCGTTGGAAACGCGGGATAAGGCGCTGCCTCTGACACACCACGCTTGTCTACTTCACCGCATATTATGTTTCCAATGACTCAACAGTCGGCTACTTCAGCAACAAATAGTGAGCGGACTGCACAAAGCAAGACTGAAGACCAACATAGAGAGGATAAAGGGAATTGTTCTTTGCAATAGGGGTAATAGTCGCAGCAGGCTAAACCCAATTTGTGGAGTGTTCAATGCACCGGCTAAGCTTTTATTTTGCACTTCATTTGCACTTTAGATTTGGTTGAACACTACTAAGCTATTAAGTGATTGATAATGACGGTAATCTGGAGCGGGAAACGAGTCTCGAACTTGCTACCTCAACTTTGGCAATATCTTATCGAAGGTATCCAGTGATAATGGTTTGACATAAAAATCATCAAAGCCTGCTTCAATACACTCTTTAATAGAGTCTGTCGCCAAAGGCGATTAATGCAATGATGGTACTACGCTGCGTTGTAGCTTTATTTTCAAAGCATCTCATTATGAGCTGATTTTGCCACCATTTTTTTACTCCTTTTAGCACGTCTTATAATTTGGAATTTACGAAATGATTACCATGCTAATTTTTCGCCGTTATAACCAATAAAGCTGCCACTGTCTTCTGAAGATAACCTACTTAAAATATTTTTAATACCTTTAACACTCTCAGTAGGACTAATCTGAGCGTCAGACCCCCCCATTTCAGTTTTCACCCACCCAGGGTGTAAAGCAACCACCTTGATATCACGTTTTCTCAGATCAATAGCCAATGATTTAGTGATAGCATTGAGTGCTGCTTTACTGGCTCGATAAATGTAGGCACTCCCGAAGGAGTTAAGCTCGATACTACCCATATTGCTGCTCATATTGGCAATAATTTTTAACTTGCTTTTGGCTACATTATTAATAAGATTTTCAGCTAAAAGCAGAGGAGCAATAGTGTTTATTTGAAATACTCCAAGCCATTTTAGAGTTAAAGGTGTAATGCTACCAAAATCTGCTTTTTTCGGCCCCCAAATACCTGCATTGTTTATCAATATATCAATGGGTGAATTAGCTATTTCAATTGCTAAGTTTTGTATATTCATAATGTTCTGTACATCTAAACAAAAAATTTTGATACGACCTTCAGAGTTGCGTTCTAAATTTTGCAAAACAGTTGCCGCAGAAGGTAACCGGCAGCAAGCGAACACTTGCCAGCCACTT
>JBAUEV010000186.1:0-2327 GCA_049678805.1 Gammaproteobacteria bacterium | reverse complement strand
GCGGTTTCTGCATCGAAGTGGCGGGTTTCAAGACTGCTGAGGGCTGAGTTGGTGAAGTTGCTGCCGAATTGGTCAGCTGCTTCGGCAACGTGGGGGATAAAGTTGGGGTTATTGATGAATTGATTTGTCACCTCGGCTATGCCGGCATCGGCGATGGCTTGTCCAGCCGCGATCACGATTTGTTTCCAATCCAATGTGTGCGTTTTTCCTGTTGCAATTTGTATCACTTGTAATGCGGTATTAAAACCAGCGCCTTCGATGGGGTTTAAAATAAATTCTCCATTAAGTCCTTTTAACAAAGGATTCACAATCTTGGTGGCACTCGCAAAACCGGCGGATCCAGCTTGCAGTGCACCGTTTTCCCAAGCGGCTTTCCAGGAGAATTTATCTTGATCGCCGAGTGCTCTTGCGGTTTCTTGTTGGCCAACGCTGGAGATAACGCCGAGCGCACCGCCTACGAGCACGTTGCTAACAACCGTTGCCAGGGTACTAGCGCCGATTGCACCAGTGGTTAACGTTGCGGCAAACAGTTCTGGGAGAATGGCGCTCAGTGCCGTGGCGAGTAAAGGTGCGTCATAAAAATAATATTCGCATTTGTCTGCGTCATCGGTTTTAAGACGGATATTCAATGCCAGATTAGTAAAGTGAAGCCTTACGACGAGTGCGAAGTAAGCTCTAGCTATCAATATATTGTTTTTATTGACCATTGTTTTCTGAGGTCTTTCCTAGATGTTGTAGACAAGTTTTAATAGAAGAGAATAATTTAGTGAATCTCAAATCAAATGACAATCAGCAAAATTAGATTCTTTTCGTACGAAAAAGAAAGTTTCATTTTGCATTTTTCGAATAGATTTTTTAGATTGTTTTTCACAAAAAAGCCTTAATTAAAACGTTGTTGTTAAAAGCAAGAAGAAAATCAAATGAGAATCTTTAATAGTAAAGTGCATTTTGTGGCATAATAGAAGTCGGAACAATCGGAAAAATCAGATACTTTGTGCATCCAAAATAAAGCCCGATTCTAACCATTATTTCAGGAAAACATCTTAATTTTCAAAGGGTTAAATATAATTGAACGGTTATGCCTTATTATCAAAGGCGATAATTGTAGTTTCAATGATAGTGATTTTTCACGTGGTTCCTCAGTATTTTTTGTTGTTATCCAAGGTGTTGGGTTTACCAGAGTTTTATCAAAGGAAAACACAGGGTTTTCTGAGTTAACCAAGGTATTTATGGGTATTTCAATACTTCCTTTCCTTGATTCCGCTGACGCTGCATCAAGGCTGCGCTGGTTATAGAGCGACGTTAAAGGGTAGGTCTTCCACTGGTTTGTTAATGATTTTAAAGATCAAATCATACCTTCTTCACGATAGATAAGTTCTACCTCTTCGTTAAACAGTTTAATTGCTTCTGGTTTTTGATTTTCCATATCCTCAAAAAAATCATTGTATGCCCAACTTTTGGGTAACAGTGTTACTACTTTATTTTCATCAATTTCTGTTATCCAGTTTGATGGAATATTTTGTGTAAGTATCTCAAAGCCATCTAAAGTCATAAAACATGGTTCATTATAGTGTTCGGTTTGTATATACACGCCAATTCCTTTTTTGGGAGTTAATACCAATGCTAAAACAACATATTGTTCATTCACTTTTAGCCAAGGACTTGAATCTCCAAGATCTTCTTTCGTAACGTAACTTATGATTCTTTTACATTCAATTTTCATAAAATATAACTCCGAGTATTAAGGATTAAAATATGGTGGTTTAACAGTCGGTTCTTGAAGTGGCCGACGAGGAAAAATATCAACTTGTCCCTTAACTTTAAAATCCGGTAGAGTGTAATTTACCTCATTAGTAACTGAATTTTTATAAAAATGAACTTGAATGCTTTGTCCTGTGGATAATTCTATTGACGGCGTCTTGAGTTTTTCCCATTCGAGTATGTCTCCGCCATTTTTTGTTAACTCACTTACGACATATGGATTTCTTAAAATTGTACCAAATTTTAATGCGCTATTTGCATTTTGCAAAGCAAATTCAGTTAATAAACCGCTATCATCAAGAATGTTTCCTTGCTGCAGAGCTAAATAGGCGTTTAACCGCGTGGCATTAGCTGCATCGCGAGCTGCATAATTTATTAGGCCACTCTCTGCTGCTGCACCTCTCCCCCAAAAGCCGACGGCGTCGATCAGTGAGCTTGCGCGAAGAGCAGCACCAGCAGCAGCACCAACACCCATTGTAGCAATTCCTTCTATTAGATCAGCAGGTATCCTTCCTAACATATATGCCTGGTGCGCGCGATCAGCGTTTTCAAACGCGTCTAATTTT
>JBAUEV010000185.1:0-2606 GCA_049678805.1 Gammaproteobacteria bacterium | reverse complement strand
CAGATGCGCATTTGGATTTAGGGAATATACTCGATGAGCTTAATTCTGGTGATAAAGAAATAAATATTAAAAGCAAAGTTGTTAATTTTGTTAAAACCGAGTCTCTCAATGCGAAACCTAAAGAACGTTTGTTAGGAAGTAGTGAAATAATTGAATCTTTATTTGGAAAGCAAAAGTATATTGAAAAACAACAATCAAAAAGTGGTTTTACTGGATTGTTATTATCTCTTGCAGCATTGGTTTCAACAACAACAAAAGATGTCATTCGAAAAGCGATGGAGTCAATTAAAACAAAAACTGTTGTTGAATGGCATAAAAAAAATATTAGAAAATCAGTTCAAGCAAAAAGGGTTGAAGCCTTTAAGCCAAGAAATGGTACGGAACAAAAACTGTCCCAAGATCTCGCGGTGACTGTTGGATGATTTTCACCAGGCCAGGGTGGGGGTGCTCAAAATAGGCATTTTAAATCGAAAATGCTTTCGATAAGATCACCCCCACCTTAATCCTCCCCCTTGCAGGGGGAGGAAATAAAGTCGGACTTTTTACAGTCCTGGCTTAGGGGGCTCAATATAAGGCTAGGACTCCACTCCTTCAGTGCCTATTGAATTACACCCCAATTCAAGTTTGGTCAGCGTGGTATTACTCTTTAGAACATCCGCTAGGATTTGTGCTCCTTCATCACCAATTGAGTTAATTAACAACTTAAGGTGAGTTATCTTGGTGTTTATCTCTAGGGCGGCAGCAAGTGTTATGACATCTTGGTCATCAAGGTCTTTCTCAGTAAGATCCAGTGAAATAAGATTAGGATCATTATCACGCACGAGTTGCAAGATTTCAGGATCAATTGCCATGGTTTTTGCTCTTATAATTTTGTAAAAATAACCTGTACAGATTGTAACATTTCATACATAACGATCCATTATAAACCCGACCCGGCAGTGCGAGGAGGTACTATAAGCGCTGCTGAAAAGTAATTATTTCACTATCTTGTTCTTTTCCAGGTGGCGGCGCAAGCAAACTTCTAGAAGCAAGAGCCAACATCTCCTCCAACTTTTCACGATAAAATTGATGTTGCTCATAATCAGGATCATCCCATTGCTTATGCTGTTGGCTGCATTTTTTTTGTAATATCTTAAGGACAAGATTAAAGGAATTTTCAATCAACATTTCATTTGCATCACGTACTTCTGAAGTTAAATCTTTTAAGGCTGAACGTAATTGCTGAATACCATCGGGTAGTTTTGTAACTGAAAATATACTTCTTCCTTTGCTGTCCCATTTTCTGTCATCTACCTCGACTTTCAAGTCTATTAAATACAATTTTTTATCCACTAAAACACTCGAATGAGGGATATTTTGTAACTTAGATCTAATTTCCTGTTTTGCTTCATCTGTTAGCTTTTTGTTTTTATCAAAAAACCCAATAAGTTTATCAAATTCCCCCTCTTTCTTCAGGTTAGTCAAGGTGTTTTTATGCGCACTTTTATCAAGACGTTGAAGTAAACACTGAATCCCACTTGCATCTTGAGAACACATGGTCATTTCAAGAACAGTTTTGTCATGTTCATTTTTGGTGAATACAGCATCTTCAAACTCAGATGTATAGATATTATTAATTACATATTTGAACGTATTTGAATTCAAATTTGCAGAAATAGCTGCCAACGTTTTACCGATATCGTCATCAATCTTTAATTTTTCGATAATTAATTTAGTTTTTTTAAGTGGATTAGATTCTTCTGAAATCGCTTTATTGTGTTCAAGAGCCTTGTTAATCTCTTTAAGAGGTAACGCTCCTTTAGAGTTAATTTTGTTGTTCGCACTCAGATAAAGCGCTGTCAATGTGATGTTCGTCTTTAGTCTCTCCGCTAATACTTGCAATCCTTTATTGCTAATGTGGTTATTCTTCAAATTAAGTGTGGTGAGCGTGAGATTGCTCTTAAGACTATTTGCAAGGGCTTCCACACCTTCATCGCTAATGTCGTTAACCTCCAAATTAAGTGTGTTTAGCGTGGTGTTGATCTTTAGGCTCTCAGCTAAGGCTCGCGCTCCTTCATCGCTAATACTGTTCCACAACAGATTAAGTTTGGTCACAGCGGTGTTGACCTTTAAGCTCTCAGCTAGGGCTTGTGCTCCTTTATCGCCAATGTTGTTCCCTGTCAAATCAAGCTCGGTCAGCAAAGTATTCTTCTCTAAGGCTTGGGCAAGTGCTATGACCTCATTGTCATTAAGATTTATGATCCTTAAATTTAGTGAAGTAAGCATGGGATCATTATTACTTAAGCGTTGCAAAATCTCAGGATCAATCCGCATGGATTCCTACTCCTTTTGTACACATGGCTGGTGCAATTGTAACATTCTGTGTGAAAAATAAAGAAATCGCTCTCGAAACCCTGCGGCATTAACCGCATATCTTTATACACAATTATATAATTTTTCTATTTTACTTATTAAAGATATAAAATTACTAACTCGTTGTGCTGAGGAATGGATCCCGCGATCAAGTCGCGGGAATTCGGTCCAGTTCGAAACCCCGCGGCATTGACCGCGGGGTCCATTATATTCCACCATAGCACAAAATAGATTGTGGTGGGTCCAAGTGAAAG
>JBAUEV010000184.1:0-2737 GCA_049678805.1 Gammaproteobacteria bacterium | reverse complement strand
CGCAGGAGCATCGCGACTGATAGTGGAGCCAGCACCAATGGTAGCGTTTTCACCGACAGTAACGGGCGCTACTAACATCACATCTGAACCAATAAATGCACCATCTTGAATGATCGTTGGGTTTTTATTCACACCATCATAATTACAAGTAATCGTGCCAGCACCGACATTCACATTTTTGCCAATGATGGCATCGCCTAAATAAGCAAGATGACCTGCTTTGCTATTTTCACCTAAAGTGGATTTTTTGAGTTCTACGAAATTACCTATGTGTACATTGGATGCTAAATGCGTGCCAGGACGAATGCGTGCGAACGGACCAATGATGCAACCTTCACTGATTTCAGCATCTTCAACGACGCAATTTTCTTTGAAAACTACATTCGCTCCGGCGCGCACGTTACGTAACACCGTATTAGCGCCTACCCGACAATTTGCACCCAAAAATACTTGGCCTACGATTATTACGTTAACATCAATTACTACATCTTGTTCAGCGTGTAGCTCGCCACGTAAGTCAAATCGTTGAGGATCTAATAAGGTTACGCCTTGCAGCATTATTTTTTTTGCTTGCAGTGCTTGGTAATGGCGTTCCACTGTTGCCAGTTGCAATGGATCGTTAATACCTTGAACTTCTGCTACACATTGTGCAGTAACACTTTTTATCGGACAACCATCAGCTACTGCCATTTCAATAATATCGGTTAAGTAATATTCTGCTTGTTGATTATGTGGTTTTAATTTTGGTAACCATTTTTGTAGATATTTTGCGGGTGCGGTGAGAATACCGGTATTGATTTCTTGAATGCGTTGTTCTTCCAGTGAGGCATCGCGTTGCTCGATAATAGCAATAACATGTTGTTGAGCATCACGAATGATACGCCCATACCCTGTTGGATCTGCAAATTGTGCAGTTAATAAAGCAATGCCATGGGGAGGGGCATTTTGTAATAATTGTTGTAGGGTTTCTAATGAGATCAGGGGAGTATCCCCATATAGGATTAATATTTGATGATTAGCAGGAATTTTATCCACTGCTTGTAAGACAGCATGGCCGGTACCAAGTTGCTGTTCTTGTTTAATCCAGGTTATTGGCCAATGGGTCATTGCTTCATGCACCTGGTTGCCACCATTACCATGTACTACAATGATTTCCGCTGCGTTCAAACGGCTGGCAGTACGCATCACGTGTTCTAATAGCGGCATCCCACCTACTTGATGCAGTACTTTAGGAAATCCAGAATACATCCGCTGACCTTTCCCGGCGGCAAGAATAATAACGCTTAAGGGTGAGGTAGCCATTATTTACCAGCTTGTTTTCTGATGCGACGAATTGCACGTAATTGTGCAGAGGCTTCGGCAAGTTGAGTCATAGCTTTGGAATATTCAAACTCAACCGTTTTATCGTGTAAAATTTTCTCAGCACGTTCTTTAGCAGCAGCAGCTTCAGCTTCATCTAAATCCGCTGCACGCGTTGCGGTGTTTGCGAGCACAGTGATTAAAGCGGGTTGAATTTCTAAAATACCCCCGGAAACATAAATGACTTCTTCACGGCCACCTTGCAAGACTGCACGAATGACGCCTGATTTCAGCGAGGTTAGCAAAGGTGTGTGGCCTGGGAAAATACCCAATTCTCCCATCACACCGTCTGCCACTACCATTTCGACTAAACCGGAAAAGATAGCCGCTTCTACGCTGACAATATCTAAATGCACAGTCATTGCCATGATTATCTATCCTTACAACGTTTTTGCTTTTTCTATGGCTTCATCAATCGTCCCGACCATATAAAATGCTTGTTCGGGTAATTGATCGTATTCGCCAGCGATAATGCCTTTAAATGCACGAATGGTTTCTTTCAAAGGTACATATTTGCCAGGCTGACCGGTGAATATTTCTGCCACAAAAAACGGTTGTGATAAAAAGCGTTGGATTTTACGTGCGCGCTGCACAGTGAGTTTATCTTCTTCAGATAATTCATCCATTCCTAAAATTGCAATAATATCTTTGAGTTCTTTATAACGTTGCAAAGTCCCTTGCACTCCACGGGCAACTGAATAATGTTCTTCACCGATAACCAACGGATCGAGCTGACGACTGGTAGAATCCAGCGGATCAATCGCTGGATAAATACCTATTTCGGCAATTTGCCGCGATAACACGACGGTGGCGTCTAAGTGGGCAAATGTGGTAGCCGGTGATGGGTCAGTCAAATCGTCTGCAGGGACGTAAACGGCCTGAATTGAAGTGATTGAACCTTTTTTGGTAGAGGTAATACGTTCTTGTAAAACACCCATTTCTTCCGCCAAAGTGGGTTGATAACCTACGGCAGATGGCATACGGCCTAACAGCGCTGAGACTTCGGTACCGGCTAAGGTATAACGGAAAATGTTATCAATAAATAACAACACGTCGCGGCCTTCATCACGGAAATTTTCTGCCACGGTTAAGCCAGTTAAAGCAACACGTAAACGGTTGCCCGGTGGTTCATTCATTTGTCCATAAACCAACGCTACTTTATCGAGCACTTTCGATTCCTTCATTTCGTGGTAGAAGTCATTTCCTTCGCGGGTACGTTCGCCTACCCCAGCGAATACCGAATAACCACTATGTTCGATGGCAATATTGCGGATGAGTTCCATCATGTTTACAGTTTTACCCACACCGGCGCCGCCAAATAAGCCTACTTTACCACCTTTAGCAAAGGGACAAAGTAAGTCAATTACCTTAATTCCAG
>JBAUEV010000183.1:0-7769 GCA_049678805.1 Gammaproteobacteria bacterium | reverse complement strand
TAGGCATAGATGCTCTTTATGGTGAACTATATTTTTTGAATAGATCCCGTACAAAATGCTTCGCTTTTTTACGGGATAATGTTCGTTTAACGACATCAAAGGCATAAAAAGTATTTTATGCCTTTGATGTCGAACTCACGTTATTTAATATACACCGTCTTAATGTTAACAAACTCTTTAATCCCATAATGGGATAATTCACGGCCATATCCACTTTGCTTAATCCCACCGAAAGGTAAACGAGGATCCGATTTTACCGCCGCATTAACAAAACAACTTCCTGCTGCCAATTGCTGTGCTGCAATTTGTTCACCTCCTGCTATATCGCGGGTAAATATTGCAGCACCTAAACCATAAATACTGTCATTTGCGATATTGAGTGCTTCTTGTTCATTCTGCGCGACAATAATCGCCGCTACTGGGCCAAATAATTCCTGGTCATATGCCGGCATACCTCTTTTAACATTGGTCAACACTGTTGGCGGATAAAAAAAGCCTTTGCCAGATGGCATTACCCCACCCAATAAACATTTCGCACCTTTAGCAATACTATCAGTGACTTGCTGATGAAGTTTAGTACGTAAATCTGCTCGGGCTTGGGGACCTACTGCAGTATTTTCTTGTAATGGATCACCTACTTTCATTTGCTGCATACGTTGTACAAATTGCGTTTCAAATTCTGCATGGTTTTTTTCTGTAACAATAAAACGTTTCGCGGCAATGCAACTTTGTCCAGAATTAATAAGCCGGCTATTAACACAAATTTCCACTGTAGACGCTAAATCAGCGTCTGGCAGAATCACATAAGGATCACTACCTCCCAGTTCTAATACCGATTTCTTTAGCATTTGCCCCGCTTTTGCTGCCACCGCACGGCCAGCGGTGGTGCTGCCGGTTAAAGTTACAGCTTGCACTTGCGTACTTTCTATTACTTTATCCACATGTTCGCTCGTAATTAATAACGTGCGAAAAACATCTTCGGGAAAACCGGCTTGCTGAAAAATATTTTCAATGGCTAAGGCACAACCGGGTACATTGGACGCATGTTTCAAAACGGCAGTGTTTCCAGCCATTAATGACGGGCATGCAAAACGAAACACCTGCCAAAATGGAAAATTCCACGGCATAATCGCTAAAATAACACCTAATGGCTGATAAGTAATAAAACTTTTAGTTGCATCGCTTTTGATAAGCTCAGGCTGAAGAAATTGTTGCGCATGTTCTGCATAAAATTCACATGTCCAAGCGCATTTTTCAACTTCAGCACGTCCTTGCGTAAGTGGTTTGCCCATTTCTTCTGCCATTAAACGAGCATAGCGCTCACTGTCTTTACGTAATACTTGCGCTGCTTGGCGCATAGGACGACTACGTTCTGAAAAATCCAATTTGCGCCACTTATCAAAAGCAGCATGGGTTTGCTGAAGAATGTTGGTTATTTGTTCAGACGTCAAAACTGCATGTTCACTGATAACCTCATTCGTAGTGGGGTTAATTGCTTGTAATTTCATAAGCCATTCTCCATTTAGAACGAACATAAGCAATTTTATAGAGATAATTTACAGCCACAATTACGCGGTAAAAATAACACGGTCCCAGCGCGGGATCAAATCCTCGAGGCAGATTTTTTTCAAACTAATCCATAAAATCTTAAATTTTGTTAAAATAAGATTTTTAATATCTAACAAATCATCAAGGGGTGATTAACTCATGAGCGCTATAATTTCCAATAAAGTCATTACTCGTCCAAGTCAGCGCCTGCCTGACCAATTACGTGCTGTTCGCTTCACACGCCACTATTTACCTCACGCCGAAGGTTCTGTCTTAACCGAATTTGGTAATACCAAAGTAGTTTGCACCGCCAGTGTGGTAGAAGGCGTGCCGCGTTTTCTGAAAGACTCTAAGCAAGGGTGGGTAACAGCGGAATATGGCATGCTGCCACGTTCAACCCACGAGCGTATGGACCGTGAGGCAAGCCGCGGCAAACAAGGTGGCCGTACCCTGGAAATTCAACGCTTAATTGGCCGCAGTTTACGTGCGGCGGTAAATCTTAAAGCGCTGGGCGACCATACTATTACGATTGATTGCGATGTATTACAAGCCGATGGCGGTACTCGTACTGCAGCCATCACGGGCAGCTGCATTGCTCTCGTGGATGCGCTGCGTTATTTACAAAAAAAGGGGGAAATCACCACTAATCCTTTGCTACAAATGGTAGCCTCTGTTTCTGTGGGTATTTATCAAGGTTTGCCAATTTTAGATTTAGATTATAAGGAAGATGTCAATGCCGAAACCGATATGAATGTGGTAATGACCGATCAAGGTGGTTTTATTGAGATTCAAGGCACTGCAGAACGTAAACCCTTTTTACCAAGCGAATTACAAGCATTATTAGCGCTTGCACAAGATGGTATTAAAAAACTTTTGGCACAACAGCAAGCTGCATTGGCAGAGTAAGCCTATCCACAAGGTATATTTTGTCCAGTAGTAGGTAAAGGCTTAGCTGCAGCTTATGCTGTTAAACTTTTAAATTATATGGCAAAATTGGGTGGCAAGTGTTACAGTTATCAAGCTGAAATCCTTGCTTGCACATTTTATAAGGATGCCCCTGTTTGAGATAGAGCTTACATGCGAGAACCCAATAGTAAGTTCTTTGATCTTTTATTTAACTTTACAAAAGGAGTTGTTATGAGAAAGGTTGCAAGTTTTTTTGTACTTTTGTTAGGATCGTTGTTTTTGACAAGTGCTTTGGCCGCGACGAATCCTGCCAGTTCTGCCAACAGTGATGTCGTTGACAAGGCAATGCAAACGAGAGATTTATCTACTTTGGTCACAGCTATCAAAGCAGCAGGTCTTGTGGATACTTTAAAAGGCCCCGGGCCATTCACAATTTTTGCTCCAAGCAATAGAGCTTTTGCAAGATTGCCTAAAGGAACTTTGCAAAAATTATTAAGCGACAAAAAACAACTCGCTGCTATTTTAACTTACCACGTAGTATCAGGAGCAGCGCTGGCCAAAACCGTTGAAAATGGTAATATTAAAACTGTAGAAGGCCAAACATTGGTGATAAGGAAAGTCAACGGCAACATGATGGTTAATAATGCCAGAATTACTAAGACTACGATTCCAGCTTCCAATGGTGTTATTCACATAATTAGCGCTGTATTAATGCCTCCTAAGCAATAACCTAAAAACACTTCATTGAGCGAGCAGAACAATCCAGAAACACATTTTGAAAACCTGGATTGCTCCGCTCGCAATGCAGACACAAACTTTTTTTATAACAAAAAAATTTTTTAAACATTTCCATACTGCTCATTAGTTCCCAACCAACGGCGGATTAAGGGTTCAACAACGGTTGAATGACACTGCAATAAAAATTCTGTAGCGCGACGCACATCAGGTAGTAACTCTCGATCACGCTGTAAATCAGCGATTTTTAACTGCATAATTCCTGTTTGTCGCGTACCCAATACTTCACCAGGACCACGTAATTCTAAATCACGTTTCGCAATCACAAAACCATCTTGTGTGGTACGCATGATGGTTAAGCGTTCTTTGGCAGAGGGTGACAAAGGTGTTTGATAGAGCAACACGCAATGGCTTTGCACCGCACCACGTCCCACCCGACCACGTAATTGATGTAATTGCGCTAATCCTAAACGCTCAGCATTTTCGATAATCATCAAACTCGCATTAGGCACGTCCACACCCACTTCCACTACCGTAGTAGCAACTAATAAATCGAACTCTGCTGCTTTAAATGCTGCCATAATACGCTCTTTTTCAAGCGCTTTTAAACGCCCATGTACCAAACCAATACGCAATTCAGGTAATACCGTTTGCAATTGTAGGGTCGTTGCTTCAGCTGCCTGACATTGCAAAACTTCAGATTCTTCAACCAACGTACAAACCCAATAGGCTTGCTTGCCTTCACGACAATTATGGCGCACTCGTTCTAGCACTTCTTGACGACGTTGATTAGAAATAACGACTGTGGTTACAGGTGTACGTCCGGGTGGTAATTCATCAATAATTGAACAATCCAAATCAGCATAAGCCGTCATTGCTAAGGTGCGCGGAATGGGAGTAGCCGTCATCATTAATTGATGGGGATAATACCCATTTTGCATGCCCTTACTACGCAATGCTAAACGTTGTTGCACACCAAAACGATGTTGTTCATCAATCACTAATAAAGCTAAACGATTAAATGCCACATCTTCTTGAAATAACGCGTGAGTGCCAATCACCAAACGTGCATCACCGTTAGCAATTTTCTGTAATATTTCTTGTCGATTTTTTCCTTTTAATTTTCCAGCTAAATAAACCACCGGAAAATTCAATGGTTTTAACCAATGCTGAAAATTCTGAAAGTGTTGCTCTGCTAATAGTTCAGTGGGTGCCATCACTGCAGCTTGATAACCATCACCTATGACTTGCAAAGCGGCCAAAGCAGCGACTACCGTTTTTCCAGAACCCACATCACCTTGTACTAACCGTAACATAGGGCTGGGTTGTGCTAAATCCTGTTTAATTTCTTGTAGTACGCGTTGTTGAGCATTGGTTAATTGAAATGGTAATTGCGTAAGGAATTTATCAAGTACATGTGACGTTTGATTAAATACGGGTGCCATTTGTTGTTTAAGATGTTGACGCAAACGTTGACGACTTAATTGCTGAGCCATCAGTTCTTCAAATGCAAGGCGTTGTTGTGCAGGATGAGAGCCGGCGAGCAATTGTAAAATGGAAGCATCGGGTGGTGGTTGATGCACTAACCATAATGCTTCAGTCAAACCAGGTAATTGAAAATTTTGCCATAATGTTTGCGGTACATAATCTTCCAAGCCACCCCGTTGTTGTAATAAACGTAGTGCTTGGTCAGAAAGTTTGCGCAATGTTTGTTGTGATAGTCCTTCGGTCGTGGAATAAATAGGAGTTAAATGTTCTTCAACCGGTATGGGCACATTCGATTGTAGCAAGCGATATTCGGGGTGAACCATTTCGTACCCTGATATTCCCCAACGTACTTCGCCAAAACAACGAATTCGTGTTCCAGGTTGTGCTAGGTGTTGTTGCTGCGCAAGATTAAAATGAAAAAATCGCAAAGTAAGTTGACCAGCATGATCGTGGATATGGCATAACAAGCTTGTGCGTCGGCCGCGTTTTATTTCCATCCAATCAATGACGCCTTCTATTACGGCATGATCTCCTGGACGCAAGTCAGCAAGTGGCGTTACGTGGGTTCGATCTTGGTAACGAAATGGTAAATGAAATAATAAGTCTTGTACCGTTTCGATTTGTAAGCGGCGCAGACATTCTGCAACATGGGGCCCAACGCCTTTAAGAGCAGTACAGGATAATTGGTTTAGTGGTGAAGGTTGTTGCATAATTCAGACGAAATCACCTAGGACAAAAATGTAACAGTTCAGTCCTCTACTTATTGAAGTTTTAAAATGCCGTCAGGGTACGGTTTTCAGACGAAACCGCTCCTGCGACCCCGTATCGAGTACGGGGCAGAATACATCCCTGTATTCTACGGTCTTCAAACTCGCACCCTGACGGCATTCTCACACAACGACTCTATTCTATAATTCTATTAAGATAGAGGACTGAGCTGTTACACAAAAATTTTATCTACTCCGTTATTGCTCTAATCCCCCAACACCATTACTGCTTCGACTTCAACTTCAGCAGATCTCGGCAATGCAGATACCTGCACTACTGCTCGAGCTGGATAAGGCTCTTTAAAAAACTCCGCCATGGTGGAATTTATTAGTGGGAAATGGCTTAAATCAATTAAATAAACGTTGAGCTTTACAATGTCACTTAATTTACCCCCCGCCGCTTCGGCTACAGCTTGGATGTTCTTAAATACTTGGCGAATTTGAGCTGCAATATCGCCTGCTATCATTTTTCCTGTCTCTGGCACTAAAGGAATTTGTCCGGAAAAATACACCGTATTGCCTGCTTTTACTGCTTGTGAATAAGCCCCAACAGGTTTGGGTGCTTTATCAGTACGAATAATTTGCTTCATGATTTTCCTCGTGTGATTTTAATAATTTGTTTGAGACGCCGCAATTTGCGCAAGATATTTGCCAAATGAACTCTATCTTGAACCAGCATTTTGATGGTTACTAAATAATGCTGTCTACTACGCTCATTCACATTTATATCGTCAATATTGCCACCTGCTTCTGAAATTGCCAATGCTATATTGGCAAGTACCCCGCGTTGGTTAATGATTTCTAATCGAATAGGCACCATAAATTCACCTTGCACCTGTTCTGCCCAGCGTACCGGTACCCAACGTTCAGGATAACGGCGTAATTTAGCAATCCGCGGACATTGCTCCACGTGCACAATGATTCCTTGCCCAGTACTCAATACCCCAACAATGGCATCGCCAGGAATGGGATAACAACAAGAAGCAAAATTAACTACCATGCCTTCTGTGCCATGAATAATCAAGGGCGTAGGTTCTGGTATTTCATCTGCATGTGTTTCTTTCTGCTCCATAATCGCCAACAAACGATTCGCCACTAAGAGCGCCACTCGATTGCCAAGCCCAATATCTTCCAACATATCTTCTAGGGTCGGAAACTTCATTTCCTGCAAAATTAATTCAACACTTGTTACCGGTAATTTTTTTACCGTAAAGCCAAATTTTGCTAGTGCTTTATTTAACAACTGTTCACCTAAAGCCACAGATTCAGCTCGTTGTTGAGTTTTAATAAAATGGCGAATACCACTACGTGCTTTACCTGTAGTTACAAAATGCAACCAAGTAGGATTGGGTCGCGCGCCTGGCGCGGTAATAATTTCTACAGTTTGACCACTTGTTAAAGGTGTAGAGAGTGATGCCAGTTGCCTGTCTATTCTGGCAGCCACACAGGTATTGCCGACATCGGTGTGAACTGCATAAGCAAAATCCACGGGTGTAGCATTACCTGGCAATTCCATAATATCGCCTTGTGGAGTGAAAACGTAAACTTCATCAGGAAATAAATCAATTCTAACATTTTCGATAAATTCCAGCGAGCTGCCGGTTCGCTGTTGCATTTCTAATAGATTTTTTACCCAGCGTTGTGCACGCAATTGCGATTTTCCTGCTGCTTCTTCCCCTAATTTATACAACCAATGCGCCGCAATACCACTACTGGCCATGTGTTCCATTTCACGAGTACGAATTTGAATTTCAATCGGTAAACCATGTGCACCAAATAATGTGGTATGCAAAGATTGATAGCCGTTCGCCTTAGGAATAGCAATATAATCTTTAAAACGTTCTTGAATAGGTTTATACAAACCATGCACAACCCCCAGCGCACGATAACAACTATCCACAGAATCAACGACAATGCGAAAGGCATAGACATCCATAATATCTTCAAATGCTGCATGTTTACCGTGCATTTTTTTATAAATGCTATAAAGATGTTTAGCGCGGCCGGAAATTTCATAATAAGGTAATTGACTTTTTTTTAATCCCTCAGTTAATTTCGCTTGGATTTCATCCATGATTTCTACACGATTACCGCGAATATCAGCAATGGCTTTTTGTAATATGCGATAACGCAAGGGATAAAGTCTTGCAAAACCCAACTCTTCGAGTTCTAAAGACATTTCATGCATCCCCAGTCGGTTTGCTAAAGGTGCAAAAATATCCAAGGTTTCACGCGCAATGCGCTGCTGTTTAGCTGGATGCAAAGGCTCTAAAGTACGCATATTATGCAGGCGATCAGCTAATTTAATAATAATCACGCGAATAT
>JBAUEV010000182.1:0-3182 GCA_049678805.1 Gammaproteobacteria bacterium | reverse complement strand
CGTCGCAAAAAGCGCTCCTCAGGATGACAAAAACGATTTATTCAATAACGCCGGTCAAGCCGCGAGATGACAGCCACAATAAGAAAGGACTTGTTAACGTTCGCCTAAATTCGTGGGGAGACATCAGATTGCGAGGAGCGTAAACGACGCGGCAATCCAGGCCTGTCATTACGCTTATTTTCATCATACTAAATGGCTAGTTAACGTTCAGGCCGAGTGAATCCTTTAGAAATAAAAAACCTGGATTGCTTCCCCTTTCGCTAGCGCTCGGGGTCGCAATGACGAGTCAGATAAAATGTTTGTCTTGTACAGAGCGTTTTTCTTCTGCGTTTTCAATTTTGCAAGATTTTAGGAATAAGATGCCAGAAATCTTGCAAACTGAAAATACGAAAAACGAAATTTTTTACCTATTTTTACTGTGTTTTATTGGTTTTTAACGTTCGACTATTTACTACGCGGTTGTACTGAAGAGAACGGTAAAACATCAGCATCTTCTTCGCTCCATTGGGGTGGCAAATTTAAAGGTGGTAGTGAAATATCCCTTCGTTTGCTTGCTGCGTTAGTATTTTCCGGCTTAAAAAAAGGCAATTCACTTATAGGAGGTAAAATTGTTGAGTTATTAGAACTAGATGAGGTTTCAGTTATTTTTTTAGGGCGGTTTTCAGGATAATTTTCAGGATGTTCGCTAACAAAAATAAATTTCATTTTTTTGTTCTGTTGATGAATGTTTTTTTCTTTTTTTTCAGGTTGATATTTGTCTTTCCACTTAATGACTTGATTATCTGATTCCATCGGAGGTAAGAAGGGAGTAATAATTGGACGTTTTTCAGGGATATTTTTTTTTACATCTTCAGGTAAATCATCTATATTACTGAGTGTGAAATCACCAGATAAAAACGGCATCAGAGGTGCCATCATTTCAAAATCCTTCTTTGATAAATAAAGTTGTCGGTGTTTCAACTCATTGCGAGGCGGCCCAGAGAATCTAGGATAAGATAATATGCTTATAATTGATCCAATTGCCTTTTGTGATAAATTCACTAAAATAAACCTTTGAATATTACTAACTTTCAATGCAGGCGCTATGAAGCATACCCATTCTTCTTGTAGGTCGCTTAGGATAAGCGTCTCTAACTTAGTATCCTGTTCAAATGCAGTTTTCAAACTATTCAATTTCTCATTTTTTTCTAAATCAAAATTACTGTCTTGTTCGTTCTGTATGATTAATAACTTTTTATCTTTGTTTTCTAAAATCACCTTAGTTAACTTCTTTAAAAATAAAAGCATTCATATCTCCTAGAAATCAAAATATGTTCTTGCTCTCTAATAAACTCCATATTCGAGGGTCTTCAATCCCCAATCTAAAAACAGATATGCTCCCTAGATGATATTTTTTTGCTAATGCGAGTTTTGCTTTGAATGATTGCGCATCTTCAACAAAAAGATATTGATTTAACCAAGCTTGTTCGTAAATAGCATAATTCACTTTATCAATATCATTCCATTTTAATTTAATATGATATTTACTCATTAAGGCTTGAACTTTTTCATAACTTAGATCAAACAAATGCACTGAAATCTGCTCAACTCCATTCACTGAATGATCGCCTGTAAACCAATAGCCCGAGTAAACTGGAATACCCAGTGAAATTTTTTGTGGCGCAATGAATTGCAATGTGTGCTTAATCACTGCTTCTACCCAGGGAATACTTGCAACCGGCCCAGGGGTAGTACCACGCGTATGCTGATCGTAAGCCATAACAGTAATAAAATCGCCACTTTCTCCTAATGCTTTCAGATCATAAGCTCCACCCCAATTCTCATATTTTTGCTTTAGAAAATCAGATTCCTGTGGGGCATCCGCTGTTACCGGGATAACGGCAAAACTTATCTTAAATCCATTTTTGTGCAAAGCTTCTGCAGCTGCAAGATAAAAACGAGTTAAACTGGCTTTATCTTCTAAACCAATATTTTCAAAATCAAATTGAACACCGTAGTAATGATATTGTTTAGATAAATCTATAATGGTTTGTATCGCTTTACGTTGAGCCGATATTTTTGATAAAAATCGATGGGTTTTAGGTTTATCAAATTCTACATTGGTGACCATTACCATGACTTTAATGGCGTGTTCATTTGCAAATTTTAACACTTCAGGATCAATAAACCCTTTTACATTACCCTGTTCATCTATTATATACGCTTGTGAAATAAGAACATTAATAAACTTAGCATGATTATTAAGGTTCGAGAACCGATGGGGCGTTGGATTGGTTCGCAGGATATAAAACATGTTTTCCAGCGCAAAGCAGGATGCATGAAAACTGAACAATACTAAAATGGTTAACGCTATCCTTAGTATTCTATTCATTAGATTATCCGTAATGAGTCCATAAACGTAACACCTTAACAGTTTTTTCTTTGAGATAAATCTGATAAACAAGGCGATGTTGAATGTTAATTCTTCGTGAATAAGCGCCTGCTAGATCGCCTAACAGTTTTTCATATTCAGGTGGATTTTCAAAAGGATTTTTTTTGAGTATATTCAATAACTTTTCTGCCTTTGATTTGAGTCCCACCACAACAAGTTTTTTTGCGTCTTTCTGAGCTTGTTTAGTGTAAATAACTTTCCAGCTCACCACTTAATATCCTTTGTGCAGTTTTTTAGAGGTATTTTTAGACCTTCTTTTATGGATTCCCCCATCCCAGGAATTGACAAGAGATATAATGTTTCTTGTATTGCTGACCAATCTTCTTCAGAAACTAATACTGCACCCGTCTTTTTACCCACGATATGGATAGGTTTGTGCGATTCAGCCACCTTGTCAATAAGCCGATATAAACTTGCTCTTGCTTTCGTTGCGGTGTAAGTAATCATTCGGCTAGCCTCAATAAATTCATTAATGATTAAAGCGTACGCAATAACGTACTTACTGTCAAGTCCAGCCAACAATCATAAACAGATGAAATATTCAGGTTAAAGCCCTATAATACTCGGATAGAATTCTTCACAGGCAAAAAACTGCTATGGAATTCCGTGTTAATTACACATTGGTAGGATTGTTTGTGATTGTGCTGGGTGCTGCTTTTGTCAGCATAGCCTTATGGATGACCAGTGCTAGTCGCAAACAATATGATACCTATTTGGTTTACATGAACGAGGCTGTATCAGGCCTTAGCAT
>JBAUEV010000181.1:0-3128 GCA_049678805.1 Gammaproteobacteria bacterium | reverse complement strand
CGTCGCAAAAAGCGCTCCTCAGGATGACAAAAACGATTTATTCAATAACGCCGGTCAAGCCGCGAGATGACAGCCACAATAAGAAAGGACTTGTTAACGTTCGCCTAAATTCGTGGGGAGACATCAGCTCGCAATGACGAGTCAGATAAAATGTTTGTCTTGTACAGAGCGTTTTTCCTTTGCGTTTCCAATTTTGCAAGATTTTAGGAATAAGATGCCAGAAATCCTGCAAACTGAAAATACGAAAAACGAGATTTTTTACCTATTTTTTATGAGTTTTATGGGTTTTTACGTTTGACGACATAGCAGTCAATGAGGATTCCGAGCTCAATAGGCTATCTCTAAAGCTTAGAACCAAGAATCAATTTTTTCAAACTAGGAATAAACAAAGCCATTAGAATCCCCACAGCGGCAGTGATAGCACCGAATAGGAAAAAACTATGGGCATAGATTGGGTTAGTGGTAAGAGGATTAGTGGTGTGAAATTGTGAAGTCGCAAAATCTGCTAAATAACTGGATAACGCGCAACCTATCCCTGTCGCCAATTGCCAAATTCCTACCATAAAACTTTCATGGCGCGGTGGAATTAATACGCCTACCATAGAATAACCAATCGGTGATAAGAAAAGCTCTCCCGTTGTTTGGAAGAAATAACTTAACACAATCCAAAGTACCGAAATGTAGCCTAATGAATTAGCAGAATGTACAGAAGGTAGCAAAACAAGATAACCTGCAGCCATTGATAATATACCTAATGCGAATTTAGCCGGCAACGAGGGTGAGCGATCGTGTTTAGCTAAGCGTAGCCAAACGACGCTAAATACTGCACCTACAGTAACAATAAAAAAGGGATTAAGGCCAATTAATGTGGAGGCTGGTAACAATAAACTGCCAATATGACGATCAACATTGCGATCAACAAATAACGTCAAAAGAGTAGGGGCTAAACCATATAACGCCCAAAAAGCAACAGCTACTATGCTAAGTATTAAAAAAGCTAGCATGCGTTGCCGAGGCACGTTAGGCTCACGAAACGCCATCTTGATAACAATGCCTACACAAACTGCACCAACGAGCAATAATAGATTATTGCTTAATGCAGCATGATTAAGTAACAGGCAAATCACTGGTATAGTAAGTACAGTAAGCACCACACCTATCGCACGTCCTGATAAAGAAAAAACCCGCGTATCAGGTTGAACAGGGCGAGAAGACTCTGCTGCAGAAGATATGAAGTCACGACGTCCTATAGCAAATACAACTAACACACCGAGTAATGCAATTGCACCTAATAAAAAAGCTAGGTGATAACCTATTATTTGTACCAAATATCCGGATAGGACAACAGCAATAAAACCACCCATGTTCATTGCCATATAGCTAAGTGTGAAGCCGGTTTCACGGCGGTGATCGCTCAGGTGATAGATGCGTCCCAGCAATACATAATAGTTTGGCACAAAAGTAGCAGTACCCACCACAAACAATGCTAATCCTATGTAAACAGCAGTGAGATTATGGAACCACAATACCAATAACCCAACTGCTCCTAGTAATGAGCCGATGATAACTGCAAATGAATAACCCAAAAACCGTCCCCCTAAGTATCCACCTACAATGGGTAAGCAATAGATAAGGGCATAATAAGCAGCAAATAAGGTATTGGCGTCATGGTCGCTTAAACCAAATGTTTTAGTAAGATAGAGAACTGCTAGGCTTTGAATTACACCAAAACTAAACATCAATAAAGCGGTCATGAAACAAAGGGCTACAAAACCTCGGGGTTGTCCAAGAAAACCGTTTGAGGTGTGTATATTATTATTCATTACCTAGCCCCCATTGTTAATGTTAAAAATTTTATAGCGTTATTGTAGAAACCGAATGGTGAATGGATAGCGAAAGGATTTGCCATGGTAGGAATCAATACTTGCTATCACGACAAGTACTACATCATAAAGTACGAGTAAGGGTAACAACAGAAAACCAATTAAAACAAGTAGCAATACAGCGGCGATAACGAAAAAAATTATCATTGTTAATTGAAAATTAATTGATTCTTTGCCGGCGGCGTCAATCAAGGGATCATCGTTTTTCTTTACTGCCCAAATAATGAGGGGAACCACTATGTTGCCAAATGGCACCAAAAAACCTGCTAAGCTACTTAAATGACACAACATCGCCCAAATTTGGTTGGGTTTATTAGTATTAATAGGGGGTGATAATGGCGGAAGCGATTGTTGCTCAAGAGTCATGTTTCAGCCTATTTTGTTAAATAAAAAAGCAATTATAGCGTCTTTTTATGTTATTTGCCTAGAATTTAATCTACCGTATCACTGCTGCGTGTGTCTCATCACTTAAGTGGCCTGTATCGGGAAATAACTTTTTGGGGTACCATAATTTTATCTATTTCCTGTGTCTAAGTACTATGAATACCAAGCCTTTTAAAATCCATGCACAATTCAAGCCACAAGGCGATCAGCCAAATGCAATTGTAGAGTTGGTAGCCGGTATCAATAAAAATTTGCAGCACCAAACTTTGCTGGGAGTTACTGGCTCTGGTAAAACCTTCACTATTGCCAATGTCATTCAGGCCGTACAGCGACCTACCCTGGTTATTGCTCCTAACAAAACCTTAGCTGCCCAATTATTTGGTGAAATGAAGGAGTTTTTCCCCGAAAACGCCGTTGAATATTTTGTTTCCTATTACGATTATTACCAGCCTGAAGCCTATGTGCCCTCATCGGATACCTACATTGAAAAAGATGCCTCGATTAACGAGCAAATTGAACAAATGCGCTTGTCTGCTACCAAAGCGTTGTTGGAGCGATCAGACGTTATCATCGTCGCAACGGTTTCGGCAATATATGGCTTGGGCGACCCCCAATCTTACCTCAGTATGGTATTGCATCTTAGTCGTGGCGACCAAATTGACCAACGGACAATTTTGCGGCGTCTGGCCGAATTGCAATACAAACGTAATGATTTGAGTTTTCAAAGGAGTGTTTATCGTGTGCATGGCGATGTAATTGATATTTTCCCAGCTGAATCAGAAGACGAAGCCGTGCGCATTGAGCTATTTGACGATGAAGTAGCAACTATCAGTTACTTTGATCCGTTAACCGGTGAAGTAT